>JBDOMX010000836.1:0-12522 GCA_039831615.1 Planctomycetaceae bacterium | reverse complement strand
CGGCTGACGCGAGCATCGTGGCCGCCTTGTCCAGGGCGATCAACTCAAGGGGTTCGTTCGATTGCACAATAGGGCACCAGGTTCCTGTTCGACGAAAAGCGTATTCCCGGCCGATGAATTACCAGGGAACCGCCAATTACGCGGCCAGCGGGCCGTATCCAGCTACTAAGTACCGCAGAATTCGAGTAATCGTGGACATCATTCTGCGTGAATTCAGAGAATTCGCCGATGATGATCGCGTCTTCCGGTAACTAAACGACGGTATCGCGGTTCGCTCGATAGTAATTCATCGGTGACGAGAAACTCCGTAAGCTGTCGTTGGGGTCTTTGTACTGAATTGACCCCGTCCGCTCTAACGACCATATTCCTCTTAAATTTCTGCGAACACGAACAGGTTGGTCAGATGAACATTGCCGAGCTCTCGCTCGACAACATCCAGAACTACGGCGAATACACGGCGTTGTGGTTCGACGATCGAAGGATCACGAATGTGCAACGGTACGAGGATGCCTGTACAGTCGCGACGATGTTGCAGAATCACGGCGTATCGCCGGGCGACCGTGTCATTGTCATGCTGCTCAATTCGCCCGACGTGATGAGCGCGTTCACCGCGATCTGGAAGATCGGCGCGGAGATCATCCCGGTGACACCAGCATGGACCGCGCGTGAAGTTCGCTACCTGATGCTGGATTCCGGTGCGTCGATCGTCATCACGTCATCCGAGTTGGCATCGCGGCTCGTCGAAGCGGCGCGGGGCATCGAGACCATTCGCGAGATACTCGTCATCGGCGAAACAGACACTCCCGGCGTGACCGAAATCGCCACGGAAATGGAGTCGGCGGAGCCGTATGAGCCGATTTTTGACGCCGCTCCCGACGACATGGCGATGTTACTTTACACATCGGGTACGACGGGCGATCCGAAGGGTGTCATCCTCTCGCACGAGAATTTGCTCTCCGCCAACGAGATGTTCCTCCGCAACGCAGAAGGCATCCACGACGTGCGGACCGTCTCGGCATTGCCGCTCAGTCACATCTACGGCGTCATCGTGATGAATATGGGATTTAGCTTGGGCACGCGCGTCCGCATTCTCCGGAAATGGGACACTCGCGCGGTGTGTGTTCGAGGCGATTGAAGAACTGAAGGTCAACCGGATGTCCGTCGTGCCAACGATGCTGACATACATGCTCAATTTCACGGACCGCGATCAATATGACGTTTCCTCTCTGGAGCATGTGGGATCGGGCGGCGCGCCGATGCCCGAGGCGGTGCGCGTCGAGTTCGAGAAGGTATTTGGCTGTACGGTGAAGCAAGGTTACGGACTCTCGGAAACCGGAGCCGCATTCACGGGATATCGTTGGGATGAACCCTATCGCACGGGGTCAGTCGGTCGGCCTTTGGCTGGCATTGAGGCATGCATCCTGGACAACGAGAATCGTCGGCTCGCTCCAGGCCAGTCGGGTGAAATCTGTGCGCGAGGTCCGAATATCACGCGCGGCTATTTGAACAAAGAACAGGCGACTCGCGAGGCGCTCGTCGATGATTGGCTACACACGGGCGACATCGGCCACATGGACGCCGATGGCTACATCTTTATAACTGATCGGAAAAAGGACCTGATCATCAAGGGCGGCGAGAACATTTCACCCACGGAGATCGAGGAGGGGATTTATGCCCACCCGGCGATTTCCGAGGCAGCGGTATTCGGCGTTGCCGACGATCGGTTCGGAGAAAACCTGGCAGCAGCTGTCGTATTACGAAGTGGCACGACGATGACCGAAGCGGAATTACAAGAACACTTGTCCAGCCACGTCGCGAAGTTCAAAATCCCCGCCTGCGTGGTCTTTCTCGATGAACTGCCGAAGAACAACACCGGAAAAATCCAGAAGCGAGCGCTGAGAGACCGATTCGCTGATCTGAAGGTGGAGAGTTGAGTGGCGAGAACTAAGAGGCTGTGAATTCATTGTAGCCGTGGCAATCCGTGACGCGGACGACTACCGTTGCGATCACTCGGCGAGTGACAGCTACAGTGTGATCTGGCCTTTGGGGCTACGTCACTCGGCGAGTGACGGCTACAGTAATTGACAACAGGCAGATTGATGCACGGTCCCACATCGCACAGCTATTTTTCGCAGCGGCTGCGTCTCCATTACGTGGATTGGGGCAACCCCGAAGCGCCACCCATGATTCTGATTCACGGTTCGCGCGATCATTGCCGCAACTGGGATTGGGTCGCCGAGCAGTTTCGCGACGATTACCACATTATCGCTCCGGACCTGCGGGGCCACGGCGACAGTCAATGGATGCTCGGTGGCACGTACAACCTGATCGATTACGTCTACGACATCGCTCAGCTAGTCAATCAAAAGCACATGTCCCCGGTGACGATGATCGGCCACTCGTTGGGAGCCGCTCTCTCGTTGCAATACACGGCCCTTTATCCCGAAAGCGTCACCAGGCTCATCAGCATCGAAGGCTTGGGACCACCGCCGGTAAAGGCAAGCAAAAGGGAGAATCGGCCGTGGGACCAGAAACTGCACGGCCTCTTCGACGAGCTAGGCAAGTTGTCGGGACGCGTGCCGCGACGCTACCCAACCCTGGAAGACGCATTCCAGCGGATGCAGGAAGCGAATCCACATCTGTCCGCCGAGCAAGCTCGACATCTGACGATTCACGGCACAAATCAAAACGAAGACGGAACCTACAGTTGGAAGTTTGATAACTACGTGCGTGTCTTTTCCCCGATCGGTGTCCCTTACGACGAGAATTGGGGCATGGTCGGTCGGATTACCTGCCCCACGTTTCTGATTCGAGGGAAGGAGTCTTGGGCGACCGATCCTGTGGAAGATGGTCGGGTGGATCGGTTCAACTGCCATGTGGAAAGCGAAGCGTTTGCTAACGCAGGTCACTGGGTTCATCACGACCAGTTGGATCGGTTCGTCGATCGTGTGAAGCGATTCCTGATGAAGTAGCTTGACTCTC
The DNA here is from genome assembly GCA_039831615.1 of Planctomycetaceae bacterium. Classification (GTDB taxonomy): domain Bacteria; phylum Planctomycetota; class Planctomycetia; order Planctomycetales; family Planctomycetaceae; genus S139-18. The sequence goes on along the minus strand of JBDOMX010000836.1, from coordinate 9,540 downwards.
CGAGTCGAGCAGTCGGTGCAATGCCAGGCTCGGAGAGCTACAAAAACACGAGGATGCCCGATGAGCCAGTTTGACACGGAGACAGCGATCGTACGTTCCAATGATGGTTCGTGGACGACGCACCTTGCCCCAGCTTGGAACATCGGCAACATCAGCAACGGTGGCTACGCGCTCACGCCGGTACTCCGGGCGTTGCGTGAACTGACGGGGCAACCTGATCCGCTCTCGGTCACGACCCACTTCCTGCGGCCTGCCCGCGGTGACACGAATTCGCAGATTGATGCGACGCTGATCCGCTCCGGCCGTACAGTCGCGACAGCTCGAGGGACCCTGTCGCAAGAAGGCAAAGAACGACTCGTCGTCATCGCTGCGTTCGGTGATGTCCAACAGCAAGTCGGCACGGGCCCTAAAATGAGTCTCGATCCTCCTGACTTGCCTCCGGTCGAGCGGTGCGTACGTCGAAGCGCCGACGAACAGGGTGTCGAGTTGCCGCTGCTCTCACGTGCCGATGTTTATCTTCATCCGGACGGGGCGGTGGCGGGCGGTAGTAAGCGTCCGGTGACCGAGGGTTGGATCCGGTTTGCAGACGGTACTGAACCGTCGACGCTGCCGCTGCCGTTCTTTACGGATGCATTCCCGCCAGCGCTGTTCTCGCTCCTGGGCAACGTTGGCTGGGTGCCGACGATCGAATTGACCGTACATGTTCGACGCGTTCCGGCGCCGGGTTGGTTGTTGGGTCGCTTCGAGTGCGACGATCTGCACAACGGCCGCCAGATCGAAACCGGAGCGTTGTGGGACTCGACCGGCGAGCTCGTGGCTCGCTGCCGCCAGATCGGGCTGTTGTTGAACGATTGAACGATGCTCGAAGTGTACCACGAAGCGTCTTAGCCGCTTCGCGGCTCAATTCACGTAAACATTCCGCAACCCACGCCGTTGCGCCGTGGGCTACGTGCTTTCGCCACTTCGTGGCTAACCAGATTTGTGGGTAACGACAAGGCCTTCGAGCCCGACTCGCGTGATCGGCGACGGCACTCGGTTGGTGATTCAGCTAGAAATCCAACCTGTTGATCTCGCAATTTGGCAATGCCTTCTGCAGTTCGGCCACGCCCGCGGGTGTGGTTCCCAGGTCCGGCAGAACGAGATGCTCCAGGTTGGTCAGCACCTTGAGGTGTACCAGCGCCGCGTCGGTGACCTGCGTCTTGTAAAGAGAGAGCTCCTGCAAGCTCGTCAGCTCTTTGAGGTGTGCCAACCCCTGGTCTTCGATCTTGCTACACAAACTGAAATCGAGCGTCCCTAAGCTGGTCAAGCCCGCGAGGTGGACCAACCCCGTATCGGTGATCTGGGTGCCACCTGGCCCAAGCTCTTGCAAACTGGCCATCCCCTTCAGATGCTTCAAGCCCGCATCGGTGATCTGCGTGTTGAACAGGTGGAGTACGCGTAGTTTGGCCAGCTCCGCGACCTCTGCCAATTCCGAGTCGGTGACCTGGGATGCACTGAGGTCCACATGAATGACCTCGCCGAGGTCATTACGTTCGATCCGAGTTTGCCAATCCTCTAGCACAGCAACAGGATTGGCGTTCGAAAGTTGTTCCGAGGTCGTGTTCTTCTCGATGCCTGTCTCATCGTCCCGAGGTGTTGCCGGTTCTGTCGAGCCGGTGGCACGACCGTTGTGCGCCACCGCATTGGAATCGCCTGCAGTCTGGTTCGATCCACATCCCGCAACGACCGCTACCAGCAATATTCGCAGCAGATGTTTCATCAGCGGCTTGGTTACAGTATTACAGTCCGGCAGTATATGTCGTAGCTGATTCGAAATGTAGGTTTGACGCTCTGAGTCGAGCCCATCCTACCGACTCGGTCTCACCTACGCTGCGAGTTGCAAGCGAACGCGTCGCGTGTCGCACGAATCCTGAGGCGATCGATTTACAAAGTGACCTTGATTAGGGAAATGGATTCCATGAAGACGCGCATCACCGAGCTGTTTGGCATCGAGCGGCCAATCATTCAGGGCGGCATGCACAACGTCGGGTACGCCGAGCTGGCTGCCGCAGTCTCGAACGCTGGCGGATTGGGCATCATCACCGCCTTGACGCAACCGACACCCGAAGATCTGGCGAAGGAAATCGCCCGGTGTCACAAGATGACGGACAAGCCGTTCGGCGTGAACCTCACAATCCTTCCTTCGTTTCGCAACCCGCCCTATGACGAGTACATGCGGGTGATCATCGAGGGTGGTGTGAAGATTGTAGAAACCGCCGGTCGAAACCCCGAACCATATCTGCCTCCCTTGAAGAAACACGGCATCAAAGTCATTCACAAATGCACTTCGGTACGTCACTCACTCAAAGCCGAACGCATCGGGTGCGACGCGGTCAGCGTGGACGGATTTGAATGCGGTGGCCACCCCGGTGAAGACGATATCCCCAACATGATTCTGCTTCCCCGCGCCGCCGAGGAACTGACTGTGCCGTTCGTGGCGTCGGGCGGGATGGCGGATGCTCGCAGCTTGGTGGCCTCGTTAGCCATGGGCGCGGACGGCATGAACATGGGCACGCGGTTCATCGCGACGAAGGAAGCACCGGTCCACGAAAACGTAAAGCAAGCGCTGCTCGAAGCAGACGAACTCTCCACCCGCCTCATCATGCGTCCGATGCGAAATACGGAGCGCGTCCTTACGAACGCCGCTGTGGAGCAGGTATTAGAAATCGAGAAAGAAAAGGGCGCGGACATTGACATCGAGGACATTCGGCACCTTGTCGGAGGGGCGGAGAACAGGAAGGTGCTACAAGAAGGAAAAATGGACGCGGCCGCGTGGAGCTGTGGTATGGTCGCGGGCTTGATCCACGACGTGCCCACGGTCCAAGAACTCATGGATCGCATCATGACCGAAGCAGAATTGTTGATTCGGGAACGGTTGACAGGGTTCCTTTCGGCCTAGCGCCAACCACAGGCTACGATCTGTTAACGGTATTTCCACCAAACGAAACTAGTAGTTCAAGGCCAGCTGATTTGAGCAGTACGATTAGGGCGAAACGCGTGCAATCACAAGCAAATGATACTATCCGAAACCATTTGGCTTCTCGACCAAACTCGGCTGGCGGACTCAGGGTTACTGTTCCCCACCAACACATAGCAGTTGTGTTGCCGTGCGGAAAATCATCCTTCCGCTGATGACAGCCGGCGTCGCGGAGCAATTATCGCCTAACGAGTTCTTAGCCAATTGCTCAAACTCAACGCCCGCCTTTAGGACGAGAACATCACCGCGGCGGTTGACAAAGAAAATGCGATCGCCAACAGCAATCGGTGACGCGTAGTATCTACCGCGGGTGCGTTTGCGCCAGACCTGTTCACCGTTCTCGGCGTTCACACAACTCAGGACACCGGTGTCCTGAGCCATATAGAGCAGGCCATCCTTATAGAGGGCGGTCGGAACAAGGGGAATCGAACTTTTAATTTCAAAGACGACTTTCGGCTTGTCACCCTCTTTGGACGGCGGACGAACGGCGACAAGGGTATCGCCGACCAGACCATTGCCACCACTTCCGATGACCAGGCCGTCGGCGAGCACAACCGCCATGCAGGTGCGCGTTCGTAGCACGTCGATTGTCCAGTTGACTTTACCCGACGCCAGATCGACGGCGGTCATCCCGTTTCCAGTGCCAATGAAAATGACTTCCTGCTTTCCGTTGTCCAACTCGCGGACACAGGGTGTGGAGTACCCAGCGACGAACGACTTGCGATCGATCTTCCAGATCTCTTCTCCGGTGCTCCGATCCAACGCGATTGCAAAGCTCTTCCCCGGCGTGTTGATGTACTCCTCCGACGTATTCTCCGGCAGAAACGCTCTTTGAATCTTGGGATCCATCTGATCATTCATCACCACGACGACGTCATCGACAATGATCGGCGACGGGGCGCCACCCCAGGATGCTTTGTATTCACCAAGGTCCTTTTTCCATAGTTCGTTTCCGTCTTTGTCCAGAGCCAGCAGGGTGAAGCTGGACGGTGTCGTCCAGGTAACAACAACCCCCTTGGCATCTGCGGCAGGCGTGGACGAGGCGTAGTTGTTATCTCGATGTAGATAGTGTGGCGCCGATTTGTACTTTTTCTCCCACAGGAGCTTGCCCTTCGATGCGCTGACGCAGACCACACTACGCTGGGCGGTGAACATGTTGCCGCACAGCACATAAATCCGATCTCCCACCGCGACAGGCGATCCGTGTCCTTCGCCCGGCAGGTCGACAGCCCAGTTGAAGTCCTCATCGGTCCACTCCGTTGGGATCGTCGTGGCATCACTGATTCCCGTTCCATTGGGCCCACGGAACCGTGGCCAATCGGCGGAGGCGGTGGCGGTGTTCAACATCAACATCAACGAGAAAGTCACAACTGTCTTCATTTGATTAGTCAGCCAATGAAGGGTTTCGGAAAATGTTCCTTGGCACGCGTCTTTAGCGCTACGGTGTTTTTGCCAAACGGCTTGGTACGGACGACTATCGACCGATCAGCGTCGATCATGCAGACCAGGATACCACCGCAGATCGGGTGAATCTCAGTTTCGCTGCATGATGACATACGGACATGCATTGAAGCAGTGAAAGCGGTCCAGGACGAACCGTCATTCGAGTCGCTACAGCAATTCTGCATGTCGACTCGCGAAGCCTGGGCGAGCGTTTTTCATGCGTGGTTGTATGAACCGGGATTTCCCATATGGGTTGAGCCTGGAACCGATCCAGACTCGCAACCTTCGCGATTATAATAACACCACCTCCCCAAAGGCTAATGGGTGTGGATTTGTCGACATCTTTCCCGTCTTCCAGCCCGAGCGATCGGGGAACGGGGCCAATCGAAGCGTTTTCCATCGGTCAGCGTGTGTTCTGCGCAGACCATCTCCATGAGGAACCCCGTTTTCCACCATTTATCCACTCCAGCTTCACGTCACGTGACCCGCGGCGGCGGAATTGCCAGCCGTGCAATCCGATCAAGAATCGCGGCGAAGAATCTCCATGGCACAGCCACTTCGGCCAGTTGGAACGTCACGTACTTGGCGTGGCGTGTCACCTTCGCCCCGATCTTGACGAGCTTCTCTCGCAGCGTAGTGAGCGACCAATGCTTAGCATCTTGAGGCAGTGCCAGTCGTCGTAGGAAGTTCGCCAGGTTGTAAGCCAGGGCAAACAGTGGCAGACGCGTCTGATTGTCCTTGAACGCGCGGCAGGAGAGCTTCGTCCACTTGATCGCATTCTTGCCCTCCTTGATCCACTGCTCAGCCGTGCCGCGACCGTTGTAAAACTTCACGACGTTCTTCGAGTGCTTGTACAAGTTGGTCGCGATGAACCCGACGCGGGGAAACAACTCACCCGCGTGATCACGTCTATCAATCGCAATTCGGCCCCACCCGGCCGCTAACGCGTCCGACCGCCCCACGGGGAGGTAAATGGCGGAGGTGCAAACATTTTCATCAGGCCAGGTTAATCCTGAATCCAGGCAACAAACGACTTGTACCGATGATCGTCTACGTCGATTTTCAAGCTGCCGATGTGCGAGACCGGATCAACCGACGACGGATCTTCGAGCCCGCCTTTGTCGTTTTTCCTGGGTTTGTCCGATGTGGGCTTCAAAACCATAAGACTCTTGCGGGAATCGTCCAGATTGATCAGCGGTAGTTGTTTTTCCGGCGGCGTCCGGCTCTTCTCGATAAGATATTGCAGCGTCGCCGTCGGCGTTTCGCGGAAGATGTGCATGCGGTCGCCGAACTTCCGATGGTATTCCTCGTAGTGGTTTCTCTCATCGAACTCGTGCGGTGTATGGCAAGCAGCGCATTCGGTAAGACCAGACGTTGCGAGTGAACGAGTCGACAACCCGGCTCTTGAGCGCGTGCTTGATCACCGCCTCCGGCCGCTTCGGCTTGGCGTAGTTGTCAGGGTTGAGCTTGGCGGTTTTGCGAAGCGTGGCATCTTCACAACAGGCGTTAATCCACGCGGCGAACGCTTTCTCTTCCCCGCGGCGAGTTTTCTCATGAGCGAGTCGTGCGTCCTTGTCCGCATCGTCGCCGCCTTTACGAATGAAGGTCAGGATCTTCGATTTTTCGGGACTGTCCAGATCGATCAGTCCCTGATCACGCAACGAGGCGAATGTCTTTTCGTTCGACGGGAGGATGTAGTCCTTCAGGTCGACAGCGGCTAGATGACACTGCACGCAACTCGATCGATCATGCGACCTGGAGATGGGCCGGATCGTCTTTTCGAAGAGTTCCGATGCAGACTCGCGAGCAGTTACGGCTGGTACGAACGCAAGAACCACACAGATCAATGTCGCAGCCTTTCTCAACATGATTGACCCTCCTTCTTCTCAACTTCAACTCTCAATCCTATTCCGCATCTTGTCACGCAACCGACGCATGCCGCGCAACCAGCGGTCGTAGTCGGCCGACTTGCGCTGTATGTACGTGAGCACTTCCGGGTGCGGAAGAACCAGAAAGCTCTCCTTATCCATCGTCTGGATCACCGCATCACACACATCATCCGCTTCCAACATGCCATCCAATCCGGCCACGCCGCCGTCGGTGCCGGTGGTCATTCCGGTACGAACCGCTTGCGGACAAAGCACCGAAACGCGAATGCCGTCGTCATGATGAGCAATTGACAGCGACTCGGCAAAACCAACGGCGGCATGCTTGGTGACCGAGTACGGAGCAGAGCCAATTTGACTCAGCAACCCGGCGGCCGACGCGGTGTTTAACAGGTAGCCGCTTCCTTGGGCAATCATTCTGGGGAGCACGGCACGGGCGGCATAGACGTGGGCCATGACGTTTATTCTCCAAATGCGTTCCCAATCCTCGTTGGACGCCGACGCGACGTGCGACGGATCTCGCACAAAAATCCCGGCGTTGGAAACGAACACATCAATGCGGCCGTACCTCTTCTCGGTTTCGTCCACCACGCGCTCGATGTCTGGTTCGTTGGCGACGTCCGCGCCAAAGGCGATTCCGCCGACCGACTCAGCAACCGCCTGTGCGCCGTTTTCGTTGATGTCAACAGCAACGACGCCCGCGGCCCCTTCTTTGCGAAAACGCTCACAAAGCGCCTTGCCGATCCCGCTGGCCGCGCCCGTCACAATCGCGATCTTGTCTCTTAGCTTCATGGGATCTAAACCCTAACGCGGGAGTGCCGCAGCCAAATAGGGAACGTGCCCACATTTGGTACGCTCCCCGACCAACCTGCGGTCGGTGCCGGTCGCTCAAAAAACATACGATCACTGTGCGCGTATGTCACACAGCTAGACTCTAACGCACAGCCTCACACCAAGCCTCGCTCCCGCAGCAATTGCCAAGCCCGCTCGGCCCGCCGACGAGCCATCTCTTTGTACTGCATGGCCTTGGCAGAGCTGGCGTTCCCGTCCAGGCCGCGGCGGTAAACTCCCTGAACAATGCCGGCGCTGCGGAACATATTGTAGGCAATGTAAAACGTCCAGTTGTCAATGTTTTCGCGGCCAGCGTGTTTGCAATACTCGGCTACGAATTCATCTTCGTTAGGGATGTTCAACGCTGCTAAGTCGGCGCCGGCCAGGCCAATATCCTCGTAAGACTCGCCGTGGTAGTCCTGGCAAATGTAGCCGAGGTCTGCCAGGCCATCACCCCGCGTCGACAACTCCCAATCCAGCACGCCGACGATGTGTGGCTCGGTCGGGTGTAAGAGCACGTTGCCGAGTCGGTAGTCGCCATGCACGACGACACTGGCGACGTCTTGGGGAACGTTGGCCGGCAACCACTCCATGAGTGCGTCCATTTCGTCGATCTGTTCCGTCTTGCTGGCGATGTATTGCTTGCTCCAGCGGCCAATCTGACGTTCATAGTAGTTGCCTGGTCTACCAAACGTTTCAAGGCCAACTGCCGTCGGATCAACCTTGTGCAGTTCCGCCAGCACACGGGCGAGGTCGTTGTAAATGGCACGTCGATCTTCCGGACTGCACTCCGGTAGGCACGTGTCATTGAACAGGCGTCCATCGATCCACTCCATCACGAAGAACTTGGTACCGATGACTGCGGCGTCCTCGCACAAGCAGAACATGTTTGGGACCGGCACTGGCGTATTTCTCAGCGCGTGCATGACTCGGTGTTCTCGATCCACCTGATGCGCGCTGGGCAGCAATTTGCCGGGAGGCTGCTTACGCATCACATAGCGCCGGCCCGCGGCTTCCAGCAAGAACGTCGGGTTGGATTGACCGCCTTCGAACTGGCGGACTGTCAGGTCTCCGCAAAAGCCGGCCACGTGGGCCGACATGAACTCGCGCAAAGCGTTCTGATCGAACTGATGCGCCGGCCGGACATCGATGACTTCTACGTCGCTCATGAAGGTGAGGGTTGCGAGTCGAGGGTTGAGGGTGAGACGACATTATCGGCGGTGGAGGCTTGGTTTGACACCACTCTGAGCGTGATTTGACTGGGCTCCGGTCGGTTGACGGTTGAGGGTCAGGGTTGAGAGTCGAGGGTCACCGGACCAAAACGTCGACGAAGCGAAATCTCTAACTTGTCTCCTCATTTCACGCGTGGGGCAAGCCCACGCTAGGAACACGCCACCGAGCCACCGTCGCAGGTGATGGTTTCTCCGACGGTGAACGCACCCGCGCGAGAACTGAGGAAAATCGCTAATCCGGCAATGTCTTCGGCCGTTCCCACTCGGCCTCGCGGGTTGTTCTTTCCCACTTTTTCCCAGTCGACGCCTTCTGTATTGCCGCCAAATCCAACTCCGGTCGAGAGCATCCAAGTTGGAAACGGTCCTGGCGCGATGGCGTTGAGAATGATGTTCTCTTTGACCAAATGAGCACCCAACTGCCGAGTTAGATGGTGTACGGCTGCCTTCGCTGGACCATAAGAAAAATTCTCGAAGCGCGGAGTCTTGATCCCATCAATCGAACCGATGTTGATTACCCGCGCCGGATCCTCATGCGTCGCGGCCTTGCGGAGCAGCGGCAGCAACTTCTGCGTGAGGAAAAACATTCCTTTGAGGTTCGTGTCCATCACCTTGTCCCAACCCGATTCAGGAAACTCATCGAACGGGGCGCCCCAAGCTGCACCCGCGTTGTTCACCAGGATGTTCAGATTCTCCTCGCGTTTGGCCATCTCGGCCGCCAGTGCTTCGACGCCCGGCAAGTCGGCAACGTTGCCCGGTATCGAGATGCACTCGCCGCCGAACTTTTCGCCGAGACGGTCAGCCGTCGCGTTACAGACGTCGGCTTTTCGTGAACTGATGTAGACCTTGGCGCCGTTGGCGAGAAAGCCGCTGGCGATCATTTCGCCAATGCCTCTTGAACCCCCGGTTACGAGCGCGACTTTGCCGTCAACGGACAACAAATCTTGTACTTTCCTCACGCCACCTCTTTGAAAACTGCGGACGCACAATGGCGGCCTGAATTACTCACCCCGAATCCGCAGCACGATCTTTCCGACCGCTTGACGGTTGACGAACACGTTGAGCGCGTCGACGTATTTCTCCAGCGGAAAGACCTGGGAGATCAGTGGTTTGATCTTGCCTTGGTCGAACAGCT
>JBDOMX010001154.1:0-2818 GCA_039831615.1 Planctomycetaceae bacterium | reverse complement strand
CAGCAGTCCGTCCCCAGAGAGTCACCTCCACAAACGTCGTCTCTTCTTTGCGCTCGTTCGAGGAACGGTCTGTCCACTGTCTATTGACCGCCAAACTGACTTCGGTGACAGCGGTACCGCCGGTGGTGTATCGAACCTCGGGGTCACGTGTCAGGTTTCCGACCAGAACGACTTTGTTGAATGATGCCATGAGAGTGTCTTTCGATGTGCGCACAAAGGCGCGCAGCAATGAACGTGGAGAAACAAAGCGAAAGTGGGGGCCTCAGCAGTGAGGCGAAAGAGGCAGACCGTCTTGTCTGCACAGGATCGTTTTACGATCGAGGAGACACACCGGACTCGTATCGGTCACAGTGTTCGCGGCGGAAAGCGAGTGCCGCGTTGCAGGGTTTTGTTGCTTCACAGATCATTGAAGAATGGACACCGAATTAGACGACTGGTTGTAGCTCAGATTTATCGTTTCGAAATCAAGCATCTTGCGATGCCGTTGTTATGTGAGTCGCCAATCTTAGCGACGTTGAGGGCTTACACAACATCCATCCTAGCGGTTTTTGAAGATCCGCTCAGACCAAATGTACAGCCCTGGATGTTGGGTGTTTGACAAATCGATATTAGTATGTAGGGTCATGTTGCAAATCGCTCTCGCACGAGCCGGACGGCCCCGCTGCCACGGATGGCGGAGGGGCTTCTTACTTCTTGGGAAGTCGAGTAATGCAGAGCTACCGTTTCAGTCTAATCGTCGAGAGGTGAGGGCCCGGCCACCCAAGCACAGAGGCCAGATCTAAGTTAGGATCTGGCACAATCCGTGAGGGCAGGTCACTAAATGAGACATTTCTTGCCGCCTCAGTTCGAGGCTCAATCGCGTTGAGTCATTAATTGCTCAAACCATCGGGCGAGGAAGACACAGGACTCGTAACGGTCTCGCCGCCGTTTCCAAACGGTCCAGTTGATGGAGGGACATACCGACGCAGGCTGTGAGGACGCTCATGTTCGCAACGACGCAGCGATCGACTACATTATTGCAGCTGTAGCAACTAGCGCTACTACTCCTGTCCGGCGAATCTTCGTCCAGCAAATAACAACAGAAAGGATAAATCTGGATGGCTGATCTGATTCATGGCCAGACGATTGAGGTCCCGGGGTCTGGCGATCGCACGTATATTCTCAGGAATACACACGGAGACTACTCTTGTTCCTGTATGGCTTGGAAGCGGCAACGGGTTCCCGCAGCGCAACGCACCTGCAAACACCTGAAGCGTTTTCGCGGTGAACAGGCAGAACTGAATCGCATTGCCGATACTGTTGCGGAAGATCTCGATGCCGGATTACCGCAGGTTCTGGATGACCCACAGCAGATTTCTGATGCGATCGTGCGTCTGCGAGGACACAGTCGCCTCTGGCTGGACACGGAGGTAGCTGACTGGCAGCTGGGTGGAGGGCGTCTGTCTCTAATCCAGGCCCTACCGGAAAACAGCGAGCCAAATGTTGAGTCCGTGATCTTCCTGGATGTGCTGGATCTCCCGAAACAGACAGAACAATTCATCGAAGAAATAATGATGGACGATTCCATCGAAAAGGTCTTCCATAATGCCAACTTCGATCAGCGATATCTCGGCAATGACTCGGCCATTAATGTTGTCTGCACATTGCGGGCGGTGCGAGCTCTGCCCGCATCGCAATGCTCACTGCCTAGCAGCTTCTCTCTAAAAAGCCTGACCGAACACTTTGGCTTGGCGTCTGACGTCGGAAAGGCAGAACAGACAAGCGACTGGGGCATACGTCCACTTTCTACCAGTCAGCTTCAGTACGCCGCGTTGGACGTCATTTACCTCCGCGGTGTGCATCTCAGACTGCTTGATCTTGAGGCTCAATTGGATGACCCGGCGACGGTTTCCATCCAGGAACTGGAAAAAAGACTACTGACAATTGAGCCTGAATTCGGGCGGCTGAAAACAGAGAGAGAGGATCTGCGCGACATACTTAAGAAGGCCATGATTCAGCAGCACGTGAATGCAACAGAATCATTCGAACTAAAACGCAGCGATTTCACACCTCTCGATGTTCCGCTGTGTGAACTGGCTGAAGTGCTAGCCCGGCAGGACCGTAGAATTGAAAGCACAATCAGGTTGTCTAAACCAGTCCAGAAGGAGCTTGGCGATTTGGTTCGTGAACTGGAGAGCGTGACGCCTCCTCAGGAGCGGCTGACGCTGAGGAGGCGATCCTCATCAGCGGAGAACTCATTGCCAAGAGACGGTGACATCTCCGAATAGCATGCCCCCAAACGAGGAATTCGGTCCGCCAAAAAAGATGGCTCGAGATTAGGCAATTACGTGTGAGCAAGGAATGGGAGCGAACAGCTACACGCAAGTGCAGGCACTGAGCTCCTGACCGTGACGGAAGTCCCCACGATCGAATCGGTCTGCCGTGGACAAATCGTGTGCAGTTGAGAAGGCCTCAACGACAGAATTCGAGCTTCAGGTCTCGTTCGCTTCGGTTATTTTGTCTCCAGACAAGCATGCGAATCTTCCGTCAGGCAGCTCGTTAAAGCACTTATGTTTGGATGCACATGCATGCTGATTTTCGACGCTGTGGCGGGATAGGGCGTTTCTCACGATTCCAATCGGTGACTTGGCGTTGAATTCATACAAGCTGCGGATACAGATCTCGTCGTAGACTTCCTGAGGTGTCATTGGTCTCCCAGCGGCTGAAAGAACTTCGGTGATAACAGAATGTACTGCCTTACGTGCCATCCGATTACTCCTTTGCGAGCCTTACTAAATCGTCAACGCGTTTGATTCGACCGTGCGTAAACATGTAGCCG
>JBDOMX010001028.1:28282-48475 GCA_039831615.1 Planctomycetaceae bacterium | reverse complement strand
CTGCGTCCAGGAATCAGGCCCTCGCTCTTGCGATCTTCTGTCAGCAGGCAGATTCCCGCCCGGATCGCATCACCTGGACAGCGAATTCGTACCGCGCGGCCATCGATTTCGATGCGTCCGCTGTCCGGCATGTCGGCTCCGAAAATTAATCGCAGGAGTTCGGTACGACCAGCACCCACCAAGCCGGTAATCCCCAGCAGTTCGCCAGCACGTACCTGAAACGACACGTGATTGACGACACCGTCCCTCGTCAGTCCCTGAACGCTCAATCGTACTTTTCCATCAGCAACCTGACGTGACGGAAACTCATTCGTGATCGTGCGCCCGACCATGCATTCGATGAGTTCGTCGCGGGACAATTCTCCTGTCGGTTTTGTCGCGACATGAGCCCCGTCCCGAAGCACGGTGACCGTGTCGCACACTTCGAAAATCTCATTCAACCGGTGGCTCACGTACACGATGCCAATCCCCTGAGATTTCAGCTCACGCACAATGGTCAGCAGCCGATCGACCTCTTTGGGTGTGAGTGCCGCGGTGGGCTCATCCATGATGATCAGGCGAGCGTCCTGCAGCAGAGAACGTGCGATCTCTACGATCTGCTGCTGAGCGACTGACAATCGTCGGCACGGTACGTCCAGGGGAATACTGACGTCCAGTCGCGTGAAGATCTGTTCGGCACGTCTGCGTTCGTCCTGGAGGTTCAATTTCCACGACTCGCGCCCGAGAAATAGATTCTCAACGGCTGTCAGCGGAGCAATCAGGTTGAATTCCTGGTAAATGACCCCAATGCCAGCGTGCATGGCGTCAACCGGATTGGCAAAAGACACCGCAGTGCCGTCCATCGCAAACTGTCCGGAATCCAGCAGGTGGGCACCTGCGAGAACTTTGATCAGGGTGCTCTTGCCAGCGCCATTTTCACCGACCAGGCCGAGCACTTCACCACTGTGCACGCGTAGTGAAACATCGTCCAGCGCACGCACACCCGGGTAAGATTTGCAAATTCCGGAGACCTCAAGCAATGGAGAATCGGACGTGTCCGGCATGGGGCTTCGTTCTCCGCAGACTCACGTGCCCTCAACCGCACCTGCGTTACTGTCAGACTGCAGCTCGGGATCCGTTTCCGCATCAGCTTTGTAGTACAGCTGCGACGGAATCAACTCTTCCTCGGGGACTTCTTCGCCGTTGAAGTTCTTCATAATCAGCTCGATCGTTCGCTGCCCCATTTTTTTGGGGAACTGGATGGGATCGCAGAGAATCTTGCCGGCCAGGATGGCCTCTTTACCGGCGCGCTCGCCATCAAAGCCAATGATCGTGACCTGGTCCTGCAGATCGGCCTCTTCCAGCGCAGCACGGGCCCCCAGGGCTGACGGATCGTTGATCGCAAAAATTGCCGCCAGATCGCGATGTGCGGTGATGATGTCCTGAGTCACCGTGTATCCGACTTCCAAAGCCCCCTCACCATTCAGCACTGTCACCACTTCAATCTGTGCCGCCCCATCTTTGGCATTGTGGGCATCGACGACTTCGCGGAAGCCCTGTGTTCGCATCTGGCAGGACTCAACGTCCGGATAATCGAGCACAGCGACTTTGCCGCCGGTTTCACCCAGTCGTTTGACCATGGCTTCGCCGGCGAGGCGACCTCCCTGCAGATTGTCGGTCGCCACATGGCTGACGACGTGTCCGGCATCCCCGGTGTATTTGATGTCGTTGGTAAAGACCGGGATCCCTGCGTCATTGGCCCTCTTAATGGCTTCCCCAATCGACGTCGAGTCGGCAGGATTCAGCACAATTGCGGCGACTCCCTGAACAATGAACTCGTCGATCTGCTGCGACTGCGTGACGACATTACGATTCGCTGAAACAACGGCGACTTCGTAGCCATGTCGTTTGGCCTCGGCGGTCATCGTGTTCGCAATGATCTTAAAGAACGGATTCGTCAACTCGAGCGCTGAGTAGCCAATCGTGCCCCTGAAATCATCTGCGGTAGCACCGTTGTTGTCGGGTTGCGACATTCCGGAGCCGGTTGAGCCTGAATCGGTACAGCCACTCAACACAAGTCCAGTGAGAGCTATGACTGCGAATGGGAGGCGGCGGTCCATCGTTTTCCTTCCGGCCAAATGTCTTGTCGCGTCCGGATCAGTCGATGCGAACCACGAAATCATAACAATCCCTGTCCGCTGTTCCAGGAGCCCATGATCACGGAAAACCGGGAATGCCTGAGAACCCCCTGTGCAAACCTGGTAATTCCGACGAACCGCAGTCCGGCAGGGTTGGCCTTTTCTGATGGAAGCGTTTCAATCTGCCGTGAGTTCTCAATCTTCACTGACTCTGTACCGGGCCCCGTGTCATGCCTCGCATCCAGCCGTTCAAAGCCATTCGTCCGGCTCGTGAACATGCCGAGGCCGTCGCTTCGGTGCCCTATGATGTCGTTAACCGGGATGAAGCGGCGGCGCTGGCCGAAGGCAATTCCAGCAGTTTTTTGCACGTGATTCGCCCGGACATCGACTTACCCGCGGAAACGAGCCCCTATGCCGACGAGGTTTACGAGGCCGGTCGAGCCAGCCTGGATCGGCTGCTCTCGGAGGGCGTCCTGCAGCGGGACCAAGACCGTTGCCTCTACGTGTATCGCCAGATCATGAACGGAGTGCCCCAGATTGGGCTCGTCTGCTGCTGTCACATCGAGGACTACGCGGCCGGTCTGATACGCCGGCATGAAAAAACACGAGCCGCTAAAGAGGATGATCGCACGCGCCACATCATGGCACTGAACGCTCATGCCGGCCCCGTGTTCCTGAGTTACCGCAGTGACGAGACCGTCGATTCACTGACTGGAACCGCCGTTCAGACGGAACCGTTGTACGACTTCACCGCCGAAGACGGAGTGCAGCACACTGTCTGGAGAGTCACTGAAACCGCGCCTTATGTATCGGCGATGTCAGCGATTCCACTGTTTTATGTGGCCGACGGTCATCATCGGTCGGCGAGCGCCTGGCGCGCCGCGGTCAAACGGCGTGAGGCAGACGATCACCATACCGGGAGCGAGGAATACAACTGGTTTCTGTCGGTCTTGTTTCCTGCCGACCAGCTGAACATTCTGTCGTACAATCGGGTCGTGCGGGATCTCAACGGATTGAGTCCGGATGAAATGAAATCACAGCTTTCAAAAATCGGGTTGCTGGAGGTGACCGATCACCCGGTGCCGGCAGCTCCCGGAAGCTTCTGCTTCTATTTCGACGGGGGCTGGTCTCGTTTGACGGTGCCTGCCGAGTCAATTGATTCGTTCGACGCTGTCCGCTCACTGGACGTCTCGATTCTGGAAGAGCGGGTGTTGCGACCGATTCTTGGCATCGATGACGTCCGCACGAACACACGGATCGATTTCGTGGGCGGGATTCGCGGAACAGAAGAACTGGAACGTCTGGTCGATTCCGGTGCGTGGGCCATCGCCGTATCAATGTATCCCACTTCCATGAACCAGCTGATGAGCGTCTCGGATGCGGGCCAGATCATGCCGCCAAAAAGCACCTGGTTTGAGCCCAAGCTTCGCAGCGGACTGCTGGTCCATTCGCTGGATTAAGTCACGATTCCAGCGGTTCCAGCACCTCGTCGATCAGATTGTATTCCATCGCTTCTTCCGCCGTCATGAAGTGGTCGCGGTCGGTGTCCTCCTGGATCTTTTCCAGCGTTTGACCAGTGTGCTTCAGCAGGATCTCATTCATGCGCTGCTTGACGCGGAGTACTTCTTTGGCGTGAATCTCCAGTTCGGTCGCTGTGCCTTCCATCCCAGCCAAAGGCTGATGGATCATGATCCGCGCGTTCGGTAAAGCCCGACGCTTGCCCGGAGCGCCGGCGGTCAGCAGGACGGCACCCATGCTGGCCGCCTGACCAATGCAGTACGTCGACACATCACAGCTGATGTACTGCATCGTGTCATAGATGGCCATACCAGCCGTGATCGAACCGCCTGGGGAGTTAATGTAGAAGTGAATGTCAGCTTTGGGATCGTCAAACTGCAGGAACAGCAGCTGAGCCACCACGCTGTTGGCGACATCGTCATTCACGCCGCTGCCCAGAATAATGATGCGATCCTTAAGCAGGCGGCTGTAGATGTCCATCGCACGTTCGTCACGACCGTGCTTTTCGACGACATAAGGGACAAGAGCAGTCATATCAGAATCCATCCGGCGAATTGAGGATTGGTTGAATCAGGCGGAATCAGTGCGGTTACGATTTCTTACCCGCAGTGGGTTTGTCCAGGACTTCATCCACCAGACCGTAATCCTTCGCCTCGTTGGACGTCAGATAATGGTCACGCTGCGTGTCTTTGGCGATCCGTTCCACGGACTGGCCCGTGTGAGCCGCCAGCAGTTCATTCAGTAATTCGCGTGTCTCAATGATGTCTTTCGCCTGGATTTCGATGTCGGAGACCTGGCC
Organism: Planctomycetaceae bacterium; assembly: GCA_039831615.1. GTDB lineage: Bacteria > Planctomycetota > Planctomycetia > Planctomycetales > Planctomycetaceae > S139-18. The sequence continues at coordinate 44,041 of JBDOMX010001028.1, read as the reverse complement.
TCCAACCTGACCGTGAGGCTGGTGGATCATCATCTTGGAATGTTTCAGGGCGAACCGTTTTCCAGTCGCACCACCGGCCACCAGGATCGCTCCACCACTGGCCGACAGACCCACGCAGTAAGTGGCCACGTCGCACTCGATGAACTGCATGATGTCGTAGATCGCCAGGGTCGCGCTGACAGAACCGCCTGGTGAGTTCACGTACAGATGAATGTCCTGATGACGATTTTCCGACTGCAGGAACAGCAGCTTCATCACAACGAGGTTTGCGCTGCCATCGTGAATCGGGCCGTCCAGAAAGATGATCCGATTGTCCAGCAGCAGGTCGCCAACCCCCATTTGCCGTTGGGCTGTGTAGTCACGGGCCAGCATGGGGCTATAGTCCATACGCGGATCCGGCATTGATCTGTCTTCCTTTACTTAGGGGCATCCGGTGCTGAATGAATTGTTCGTTAGTGAGCGGTGTGCAACGAGGTAAACGGCACAGGATAAGATTCGGGATCCCGCGAACGCTGATGGGAGGATCTGCCATGGCGTCTGCGGCAGGCCCGATTCAGGACTCAATGTCCCCGCTCGTTTCGTCGCTGGTTTCGCTCTCGTCTGCAACCTGAGTCGTGGTGATGTTCCCGCAGATTGCAATGGCGGCTGTGGCAACTTCGTTGTCTGCAAACGGTTTGCGGGGGACATCAGTGAACGAAACTTTTTCCGTCACCAGATCGACAGCTTTGCGTTCCCGCAGCTGAGCCTGCAAATTGTCCATCCTCCCGGATTTGATCATGCGGGCACGGGTACGGCGCAATGACTCGCCACTTTGAAAGGCCATCATCATCAGTTCGCGTTCGATGTCACTTTCGTCGCATTCAATATTCTCAGCAGTTGCGATTCGGTCGAGTACGAAATGTTCCTTCAGTGCCTGACGAGTGCTCTCAATCGCATTCTGACGAATCTCATTCTCTCGTGCCATGATGTGCTCACGAGGGAAACCGGCCTGTGACATTTCCAGCATTTCCCGGCGCAACGCGTTGTCGGTTTGTTGCTTCACGAGTGATTCGGGCAGATCCCAGTCAGCTGCTTCGGTAATGCGGTCGAGAATCTGCTGTCGGGTCGTCTGACGCTGCTGGTATTCGATTTGGCGTTCCAAAGCTTCTCGCAGGCGCTCCTCCAGCGCTGCTTCCGAATCGCAGTCGAGGCGATCGAGGAACTCGCGGTCCATGGCGGGCAGAACCTGTTCCTGAACTTCGTTCACCCTGAAACTTGCTTCAACGGTTTCACCTCGCATTTCGACGGTTGGTGACTGCAACGAAACGGTCAGTTCAGCTTTCCGCGAGTCGCCGGCAGACGCACCCGTCATCAGCTTGTCAAATCCATTGAATTCGCTGTCCTGAAATCGCAATTCGGAATGCAGCTGCAAAGCAACCGATTCAGATTCACGCAGTTCTTTACCGTTGTGGCGGAAGACAATATCGCAAACGACGAAATCACCTTTGGCCGCTGGTCGGTCAACGGTGTTACGTTCCGCGTGGGACGACAGGAATTGAGTCCGAAATGCATCATACTCATCATCCGTTACTTCACCGGATGGGCGTTCGATGGTTAGAGACGCATAGTCCGGAATCTCAAATTCAGGGCGAACTTCGACGTCGAATTCATACCGAAAATCGCCGGACTCCGGAATGTCCAGACTATCGACGTTGATCTCCGGCTGGTTGATTGGGTCAATACTGTTGTCGTCTGACAGCTGTTCCAGGCTTTGCAGCAGAACCTTTTGCTTCACGTCGCTGATGATCTCGTCGCGAAAACGCTTTTCCAGCAGGGCGGACGGAACTCGACCAATTCGAAAACCGGGAACCTCAGCCTTTTCAGCGCGTTCGCCGATCGCGTCGCCCCGCACCGTTGCAATATCTGCCTCGGAAACGGTGACCACAACGTGCTTACGGCAGGGGCCGACGTCTGAAATCTCCACATTTAGATTCAGTTGACTGGCTTCTGCTTCCGGGGCAACCTGGGTATCCGGATCGACGGTCGTTGCTTCTCCTTCACTCATGCTTGAACCTTTTTTTCTGTGTGGCTCGACAATCCGGCAGTCAGCGCGTGTTTGCTGAGGCCATAAAAAAAGAGCGGGCGAAGGGATTCGAACCCTCGACATCCACGTTGGCAACGTGGTGCTCTACCACTGAGCTACACCCGCGTATTCGAGACGTGACCAGCGGGCACGTCTGTCAAATTGTCACTCACTGCGATTCCTGTGAGAGGATCTCATCGGTCGACAGCAGCGTTCTCAACAGGAATTTCAATGCTGGAGTCTGGAGATTATGAACGAAACCGGCACCTCGTCAACCGAATCATTTTCAATGTGATCGGATTGGCGATTCAGCCCTTGCCCGCCCAATCCAAAAGAGAATCGTTGACGTGGAATTGGAGTGTGCAAACCTGATTCGCCCGGCAGGATCGATCACCGTAGTTTAGCTGACCGGGTCCGGGCAACAGCCAACCGTGCGGCGAGATGATACGCAACGGCTGTTGATCTTCCATCAGGCCGTCGCGCGGGCTCTCACACACAGGCCAGATGGTTCCGTGGAACGGCGAGCACGTGCTGTTCTTCAGAAAGAAGTCCGAATGTGACCTGTAAGTATTGACTTTGAAAGATGTTGTGGCAATCGCACGCAGTTGGATTCGGGCTTCGCACTGAGACTGATTGCGCAGGACTCGGACCTGTTCCCATCAGCGTTTCACAACGCACGGTCGCTCATTGCAACGGAAAAGGAGCCGACACACCAGGTCCGCCCTGTATTTCCCGAACATTGCGTCAAGTGGTGCTCAGCATCGCAGGACATGTCATCGGTCGAGCGATCAGGATTCGCCGGCTATGAATGTTCCGCCGCTCATGAACATGCCGTTGTCGCAGGGCGTACACCACTCCAGCTGGACCTTGTATTCGAACTGGCGACTCTCACTGGCCATCCGAACAGACACAATTCCAGGAGAAACGGAGCCTCGGTGCAGCATACCGATCCCGGTTCGGCTGATCTCACGGGTCATCGCCGAGATCGTATTTCCCCGTTGCGTCTTGATTTCCGCCGGCACGGACAATTCCAGTCGCTCGTTGGCACGCAGATTCGTGCACTCGGGCTTACCGATGCTGTCGAGTACCAGACGAAGATCATCAATCGTAGGGCGGCTGAAGGGGTCCTGCATGTCTGGCTCCGGGTGCAACGGCTGGCCGCAGCCGGATACTCCGACCGCGACCGAGAAGATGAGCAACTGCCAGACTCTATGTCGCATTCCTTCGTCGGGCCATTGCGACCCGTCAGCCCGAGCCGAGCTCGGCCAACGGTGTTACCGATTGTTCGGTTGGCGCAGATTCTTTCGTTCAGGCGCAAACAGCAGGTACGCAATTACCACACCGCCCAACAACATGAGCCAGGTCCGGGGAGCGACGCTGCCAGGGGCACTGGTCCTTGACGGCACCGACTGGCCGGTCGATGCTGTCGTTTCGGTCTCAAAATCACTTAGGAAGGGATCGTCACCGGAAATCTGCGAATTGATTTCTGCAGCGGTGACGGGGAATGGCATTTTCTCGGTCGCCCGGGCGGGACTGCTGGCGGGTCGACGAGCCCGCTTTTCGGCAGCCGCGGCCAAACCGACCCCTGGGATCGGCGTTCGCAGCTGCATTCCGGAGGCGGCAGGTTTTGTTGGCTCGCCGAATCCCCGTTTCTTAGATCTACCTGGACGAGCAGTCGCGACCGGCTCTTCGTTGAATTCATCGTTTTTGGGTTCGCTGAGCGCCCACCCCACGCCAGAGTCTGCTGACTCCCAAAGGCTTTCGTCGATCGACACAGCTCCCCGATCGACATGGTCGGCCGCAGGGGAATGTTCCTGTTTGTCACTGAATGGGTCGCTGGCAGAGGCGAATACGTCGTTTTCCAGTAGTTCTTCAAAGTCCTCAAGGCTCTCGTCGGTGTCAGCCAGCTTCAGGTTCGGCTCCTTTGAGTCATTGAAGGCCGATCGTCCATTCGCCACATCGAAGTCAAGTGTGGGACCATCGCTGTCGTCCTCGCGGACTGTGATGGAATCCCCCATCGCGCCTGACAACAGAACATCAAAATCGCTGACGTTTTCTTCTTCCATCTCGTCAGCAAGCCATTCCTCGGCCAGTGCATCCAGATCATCGGAATTCTCGTCGGCTTCTTCGAATTCCGCCAGGACGTCGGCGAATGTCGGCAGACCTTGCCGATGGTTTGGTGAATTGGTGTCAGTCGTTTCCTGATCGAGTGGACGCTGGATGGGTTCATCTTTGACGACGAATTCTTCCTTCTCACCATTCTTCAGCTGATTTGAGTGTCCGACGACGGCAACGGGATCATCATGATCCACAGGAGTGGACTGGTCGAAGTGATTGGTTTCCAGGAACGGATCGGGAGGGATCGCGTCGCTGTGCGTGGGGTTCAGCCATCGGCTGATGCTGAAGAATCGTTCCACTTTTTGGTCATCGATCTCATCAGTCCGCGATGCCAGCGACTCGCTGAACTGTTCCGATCGCTCGTTTTTGTCGTCTCGTTCGCCGTCGTTCCGGTCGAGTTCATGGAGAGCCATGAATTCCCGGTCTGGCGCAAAAATCTGCCGCAGCCGGTTGCCGGAGCACCCGGTGACCGTGATCAGCAGGCCAAGAGGCAGAATAAGCAGGCGGTTGGAAACGGACATCGATCAGACTTTCCACGATTCGCACACGCCGCGCGACTGCGCAGCATTCACCAAAGGGAATAACCCATTTTGGTGATCGTCAATTCGGCAGAGATCGGAAAAACCGGGATCCACCGACTTTACGATTCGTGCCGGGATCGCTGTCCGAAGTACGCCTTCGGCAATACACGGTGACGGCGTACCCAGGCGAAGATTTGACGAGGTCATTACGAATGGCGTACGGTTCCGTGTTGAATCCGGGAATCTGACTCAAGTTGACTGCCGAAGGAACCGAGGCCATGCGATCGTGCGCGCTCCTGTCTCTGGCATGTGCGGCTATGGCGGCTGACGGGGTCGGCAACTGCCTGATGGCTCAGGATTCGAATCCTGAACTGCACCAATTCTTTGACCAAGAGTGGCAGCGAATCCTGCTGGAAAAGCCGGTCGATGCGTCTCGTTTGGGAAATGATCGCTATGGGGACCGATGGCCTGACCTGTCACTGGCCGCGATTAATATCTCAGCGCAGAAGGATCGCGCAGTCCTCAAATTTGCCATGTCATTCGATGGTGAGCAGCTATCGGCCGCTGACAAGCTGAACCTGAAGCTGTTCATTCATCAGTATGAATCGACGGTTCGCCTGCAGCGACACCGGCTTCATCTGATTCCGCTGGATCAGCGGGGCGGTATTCAGGCCGCCAGCAGTGTTGCTGACAGCATTCCGTTCGACTCCGTCGAAGACTACGAGAAGTGGATCCGGCGGCTGTACGCGTTTCCTGCCTACATGGGGCAGACGATGGCGCTGATGACGCAGGGAATCCGTGAAGGCATGTTGCATCCGAAGGTTGTGATGAAACGAGTGCCCGCACAGATTCGCCGCCAGATTGTGACGAGGTCCGAAGAGAGTCTGTACTACGAGCCGTTCATTGACATGCCGTCCACTGTTTCATCAGTCGAGCAACAACGGTTGAAAATGGCAGCCAGGGACGCCGTCGCGACATGCATCGTGCCGTCGTATCGCACATTTCTGAAGTTTTTCGAAACGAAGTATCTGCCAGCGTGCTTTGACGATGCGGGTTGCTGGCAGCGCCCTCACGGGCAGGAGATGTACGCCGACCTCGCGCAGCATTTTACGACAACGTCGCTGACTCCGGCTGAGATTCATCAAATTGGACTGACAGAAATCACCCGGATCCGTCAGCTCATGGAATCGATTCAGCAGCAGGTTGGTTTTGCCGGATCTTTTCATGATTTTCTGTTGCACCTGCGTACGGATCCGCAGTTCTATTTTGAGAACCCCAATGATTTGCTGGCGGCTTACCGGGAATGCTGTGAGCGAATCGATCCACAGCTGCCGCAGCTGTTTCTCGCGCTGCCAAAAACTGGCTATGAAATTGCTCCGATTCCCTCGCAGACGGCGCCCGACACGACGACCGCGTATTACGAACCACCATCAGCGGACGGGCGTCGGCCGGGGGCTTACCGTGTCAATCTTTATCGCCCCGACATGCGTCCGAAGTTTGAGATCGAGGCCTTGTCACTGCACGAGGCGGTCCCTGGTCACCACCTGCAGATCGCTCTGGCCATGGAACTCGACGGTCAGCCACAATTTCGCCGCCACGGGAGATGCACTGCGTTTGTCGAGGGTTGGGGCCTGTACAGCGAGAAACTGGGTGAAGAACTGGGGATGTACCAGGATCCGTACTCCCGCTTCGGTCAGTTGACGTATGAGATGTGGCGTGCCGTGCGGCTCGTCGTTGATACAGGAATGCACAACATGAAGTGGACGCGTCAACAGGCCGTCGACGTCTTCATCGCAAATACGGCGAAGTCGCAGCTGGACATCGCCAACGAAGTGGACCGCTACATTGCGTGGCCAGGGCAGGCCCTGGCTTACAAGATCGGGGAACTCAGAATCCGCGAACTTCGTACCAGGGCCGAACAAAAACTGGGGAAGCAGTTCGATGTTCGCGAATTCCATCACGTTGTGCTGCGCAATGGGGCGGTGCCGCTGGACGTGCTGGAAGCGCAGGTCAATGAATGGCTGGACTCACCACGCTGACGAGCCAGACATCAGTTCATACCGCGGCCGCAGGTGGGCAATTGCTGCCCGGCGACTGCAGGAGACCGGCCTCGCGCGAATGGCTCTTCAATTTCCCGACGTCGACACCCCGTAGCGGACAGGATCTGCATCGCCCCCGTCCGACTCAGGTTCACCCATGAATTCGCGCTTGTGATACTCCACCTGTTGGTTCGGAGTGTGGTTGCGCACTTCTGCATCCGACAGCTGAAAGTGGCCGTCCGGACATGCCCGGAAGAACATACGAAACCAGAGCATGTGCTCTACGTTCGGCTGGGGCGAATGCAACTGGATTTCAATTCCGGTTTCGTACCATTCGAACAGCATGCCGAAGAAGCCGCTGGGAATGTACTTTACAGAAGCCAGGTCGACTCCGACCGAACGAAAACCGTCGTTTTCGATCAGTTCTGACAAGACCTCGCGCAATAATGCCAGATCGGCACCATCCCAGATTTCAATGTGATCCAGTCCAACGACGGCGGTGGTGCCGTCGGACCGTATGTTGAGCCGTTGACGTTTTTTCGGATTCATGTTGTCCTGCCTCCAGTCAAGTTCTCCCCCACTCGCGGTGTCGCAAAGACTGAACCAGAATCCAGTGATTCTGCTGAGAATTGTCACAAAGCGTTGCGTGATCATGGTTTACACAGTGTCGGTTTGTGCTGGCAGAATGGGCGGGCGTTCATTCGTGTTGACTCCCGGAAACATGTGGCCACAGTTCGTGTTGCGGGAATGCAACATCCACAGCGGTCTGACAATCGTTGTGAACTTTGCTGACCATCATGTGTCGTGTTGGAAACCCCGGCGTCATCGCGAATCTGTGCTGGCTGTGGGTGATTCTGACGTTCCGGCCACATCTCGAGTCTCCCTTGTCAATTCAATCCGACGACCGTACAAGGCTGTCCACAGTCCGAGCGACTCAAAACGTTCAGCAGCGCAGCGGAATATGTATGGCGGAAGCCTCCATTCGCGTAAACAATCAAGACGAAGCCCGGGCACTGTTTGGGCCCCAGGATGAATTTGTTCGTCGAGTGCGCACGGCGACGGACGCCAGTGTCGTTCTGCGAGGAAACGAGATCCGTGTGTTCGGAACGCAGTCGCAAGTCAGTGATTGTTGCCGTATTCTGTCGGAGTGGCAAGGCGTCCTTGCCAATAGCGGCGAGCTTCTGCACAGCGATGTTATGAGGAGTCTGAACCCCGACGTGAATGAAACCACCAGTGAGCGATTTGTTGCGGAAGAAACCGTTCGCACTAGTGATCCAGCCGGTCACTCGACGCTTCGTGATCCGTCAATCGTACGCCGCCCCACCCGTCCAAATATGGGGCTGATCCAGCCCAAGACGAATGGGCAGGAGCGCTATATAAAGGCCATGCAGGACAATGCACTGGTCTTCAGTGAAGGTCCGGCCGGATCAGGAAAAACCTATCTGGCGGTGGCCATGGCACTTCAGGCACTCCAGGCAGAAGAGGTTCGTAAAGTCGTTTTGGTCCGCCCGGCGGTCGAAGCGGGAGAGAAACTGGGATTCCTTCCTGGAGATATGCAGGCCAAGGTGAATCCCTACCTGCGGCCGCTTTTGGATGCGATTAACGAAATGCTCGACTTTGATCAGGTCCGCCGCTACATGAGCAACGACGTGATTGAAGTGGTGCCGCTGGCCTTCATGCGTGGTCGCACACTGAATGACACGTATATGATTCTCGATGAAGGCCAAAACACGACGGTGACTCAAATGAAGATGTTTTTGACCAGAATGGGTGTGAATTCCCGCATCGTGGTCACCGGGGATTCAACACAGAATGACCTGCCGGACGGCACTCGGAGCGGTCTGCGAGACGGAATGGAGCGACTTTCCGAAATTGACGGGGTTGCCATTGTTCGGCTCACAGGAAAGGATATTGTGCGTCACCGCCTCGTTCGCGAGATCGTTTCGGCCTACAACGACGGTTCGGGTGCTTCCTGGTAGAAGCAGGGCCGTGTGACCCTGCTGGAAAATGCCAAACCGCCGTTACGCTTCGTCAGATTCTGAGGAGGCCCGGGCAGCGCGACGGACGCCACTCCGTCGGCAGTCAACTTAATGACTTTCTTTGGGACACGTCGTGCCCGGCAAACTCGCGTCTTTCGCCCGACACCATCGTCGTGGGAACGACTTCAGGCGTCGTTGCAGGACTACCGGATCGTTAAGCAGCTGCTCATTGGGGTCACAGCGGTTGTCGTGTTGCTGCTTTCGCTGCAGCCGTGGCGAACCCGGTTTCCTTACCGGGAAGGGCAGTACGTCTCCGACGGAGCTCTGGCTCGCATTGATTTCAAAGTCGAGAAGGTCCTCGAAACGGATGCGGCGCGGCGTGACGCCGAACTCAACGCTGCCAGAGTGTTTGTGCGACGCAATTATGTGATCGATGACCTGACACGCACATTTCACAATCAATTGAAGGCCGTGGCGGATGTTGCAGAGTCCCGGGCGCTCGACGACTCGGTGGCCGCGGCATTTGGCTTAAGAGAAGAGGCGGAATTCGACAATCTGCATGCGCGGCTCACTGAATCGGAATCTGTGGGGGAATTGCTTGACCAGTTGGTGCATGAGTTTTCGCAATGGATCAGTGAAGCGAGGGTTTTGGGGTTACTGGAGGCGAGCGCTCTGGCCGAGTTGCAGCCCGCGAACCCGGATGAATCCCTGATCGAAGATCAAACCCGAATCGAGATTGTCAGCAACGAAGACCCACCAGCGCTGTTGAGCGTGGCCGTACTGTCTGATGTGATCCTTGACGATCAGCTTCTCGACACTGGAACACTTGGTAAGAAATGGGCGGACTATGTTACTCTGCAGCCCTTCCGTCCCTGGGTTGAAACATGGATCGCAGCCAGCCTGAATGGCCATTTGGTTTACAACGAAATACTTACGAATGATCGCCGCCGGCAGGCGGCTGAAGAAATAGAACCGCAATACGACTTCTATCCCCGCGACTACGTTATGGTTCAGGCGAATGCTCAGATTACGCCGGAACACCTTCCGCTGCTGGTCCATGAATTTGAAGCGTACGAAAAGAAGGAGGTCTCCAGCGGCCAGCGCGCCCTCCGCGTTGTCGGCGCAGCCATGTTGCTGATCGCGCTGGTGGTTCTGATGAGCCTGTACATTGCCAGCTCTCAACCGGAGCTGCTGAATGATCCCACACAACTGCTGGCTCTTATTGCGATGTGTGGAGTCGCGGTGGGCACCAGCACGCTGCTGAGCGTAGATCCCTACCGAGCAGAAATCATTCCGGTGATGGCGACGGTGATCGTCGTGGCGATTGTTCATAACCGGGCGTTGGCCCTCTTGACGGGCTTTTGCCTGTCGGTGTTGGTGGCCTTCGCGACTTTGGAACGCCTGGATCAATTTTCATCGCTGATGCTGCTGTGTGTCACAGTGATCGTTCCGCTGAAAACTGTATCTTCGCGATCAACGGTCATCAGAACAGGATTCGTCGCGGCCATCGTTGGCTTTCTTTCTGTGTGGTGGCTGAATCTGGTCCAGGTCAATTCATTGGCCGACATATGGCAGGATAGTGCGATCATGTTCGAAAGTCTGAAGCTGGCCGCGATGTCATGTGCGTGTTGCTGGCTCGTCGCCGGAATCGGTCTGCCTTTCATTGAACGAGCCTTCGGCATCGTGACGGACATCAGCCTCCTGGAACTCACCGATGTGTCGCATCCACTGCTGCAGGAATTGGCGCGACGGGCGCCTGGAACTTACAACCATTCGTTGAGCGTTGCGACAATCGGCGAAGCGGCCGCAGATGCGATTGGTGCCAATGGACTACTGCTGAGAGTCGGTGCCTACTTTCACGACATCGGGAAGATGCTGAAGCCGGAGTATTTCATTGAGAATATGATTGAAGGTCAGCAGAACCAGCATGACAACCTCACGCCGGCGATGAGCGCTTTGATCATCATTGGTCATGTGAAGGATGGATCGGAGCTGGCCGAACAGCACAACCTGCCGCAGCAACTCATCGATTTCATTGAACAGCACCACGGGACAACTCTGGTCGAGTACTTTTATCACGAAGCGGCGGCTCGCGCGGACGAAGACCATCGAACGGACGCGGACGAGTCGACCTTTCGTTATCCGGGGCCGAAACCGCAATCGAAGGAAACGGGAGTCATAATGCTGGTCGACGCTGTTGAAAGCGCCAGCAGGACCCTTAGCGAACCAACGCCGAACAGGGTCAAGTCGCTGGTTCGGGAAATCACGCTCAAACGCCTGCTGGATGGCCAGTTTGATGAGTGCGGGTTGACAATGAGTGAACTGCGGGTCGTGCAGGAGTCTGTTGTCAAGACGTTGTTGGCGGTGCACCACGGCCGCATCAAATATCCGGGTCAGAAGACAGCCTGACAACTCTCCAGGATGCAACCGATTTTCCTCGTATGACTTATGAAGTCGATATCACGGCGAACATGCAATGTGTCGACCTGGATCTCATGGCACTGCGACGGGCAGTGATCCAGACACTGCACATCGAATCCGTTGCCGAAGCGGTGCTGAGTGTCAGTCTGGTCGACAACGCGACGATTCATGAAATCAATCTGCACCATCTTCAGCATGACTACCCCACGGATGTCATCAGCTTTCAGCTCGACTGGACTCACCCGAATTCTCACACACCCGGCAGCGGTGCGGATGGTCGTTCCGCAGACGCTCACATCGAAGGGGAGATCGTCGTCAGCATTGAATATGGTCGGGCCGAAGCGCAACGGCTGGGCTGGGAACTGCAGTCCGAGTTGACACTCTACCTGGTCCATGGAATGCTCCACATCTGCGGGTACGATGATCTGGATCCGGCGGAGAAGCAGTTGATGCGTGCGAGAGAAGCGGCTGTGCTGAGTCGACTGGGGCTACCGAAAATCCCGGAACACGACGACACAGAATCGACTGCCAGCCACTCTGGACAGGAGAAACACGAGTGAACGGCTTGCTAAGGATGCTGCCGACGACCTGCTTTGTCGGTCTCGTGTTTTTTCTTTCCCTGATGTGTTTCGCCCTTCGCGTGGGCTCGTTGCATCAGCTTGAGCAGGTTTGCCGCGATCGAAAGCGTCCGGACCGCCATGGGCGCATTCTGAAGGCTCGTCAATCGGCGCTGCTCGCATTTGAATTTGCATTGGTGCTTGTTCTGAGCTGTGGCAGCTGGCTTGCTGCGCAGCTGCCACAGCTGCAGCCGCTGCATTTGCCGGCGTCGTTTGGACCGGTCGAAGTCGTGGCCTGGGCGTCTCGGCTGACGGGAGTCCTGTTGCTGGTGTTTCTGCTGTGGCTCGCGCTGCCACGGTCGATCGCCCGGGCTCGGGGAGGCGCGCTTCTGTACCTTTGCTGGGGGTTGCTTGAGGTGGTCCAGCGGATGACGGTCCCCGTCTGGAATCTTGCCAGCCGCATCGATCGACTCGTCCATCGAACAGCCGGTGTCGAAGAGCCGGAGGCCCGGCCCGGCCACGAACTCTCCAGCGAAATACTCACACTTGTTGATGAAGGTCAGCGCATCGGAGTGATTTGGGCGGGCGGGTCACGCATGATTCACGGCCTGCTTGATCTGCACGACACGGATGTGTCTTCCATCATGACGCCTCGCATCGACCTGGTGGCAATTCCCGTCGGCACCACATTAAAGGACGCGATTCAACTCACCATGAAGTGCGGTTATTCGAGGTTTCCCGTCATTCGTGACAGTGTCGACGACGTAATCGGCGTCGTTTATGCGCGGGACCTTTTGCGCAGCGTCGCCGATGATGCGGACCTCGAGCACGAAACGGTAGAAAGTGTGGCACGACCGCCGGTCTATGTGCCGGAGTCTCAGCGGATTGATGCGTTGATCGATGAGATGCAGAAAAAAAAGATTCAACTGGCGATTGTGGTGGACGAGTACAGCGGTGTGGCGGGAGTCGTCACGATGGAAGATATTATGGAGGAAATCGTCGGTGAAATCTCCGATGAGTTTGATCAGGACGAGCCGCAACTCATGCATCAAAAAGATGGAATCATCGAAGCGGATGCCCGCGCTCATATTGACGATCTCAACGACCAGTATCAGCTGGCACTGCCGGAAGGCGCCGACTATGACACGCTCAACGGATTTCTGCTGACTCGATTCGGCAGGATTCCACAGCAGGGCGAATCATACCAGTGGCGCAATGTGCGGCTCACCGTGCTGGAAGCCGACGAACGACAGCTCAAACGTGTTCGACTGGAGCAGCTGGAGTCGTCGGTCGAACTGGCCGGTTCGGACTGAAGCGTGGCTCAGCGAGACGGCACGTACACTGCGGAAAAGGAAATATCTGCCTCCTGCGGAGCGTCGGTGTCAGTTCGGCGGCCCTCAATGCGGAGTCCCCAGGACCGGCGTTCAGCAACCTTCAGACGGATCGATTCATCATCCACGGTATCGCATTCGACGTCGGGTGTGCCTGAGAGCGGCGGTGAGAACGGGACATGGACGTTTGCTCGCTTCTGGCCGCGGTCAAAACGAACCGTGACGGTGCCTTCGACCATTTCTCCACCCAGCTCATCGGTGACTCGTTCAAACGCAGAATCGCGCGGCGCTTCGGCGACCCGGACACTGTCCTCCGGCGGCGTTCCATTGGTAATCGAATCCGCAAGCGGAGCGCTGCGAGGCTCTGCCGGGGGCAGGCTCTCCGCAGTAAACGGATCATGCGGTTGTTCAATCGGTCTTTTGGTTCTATTCGGTGTCTTCTCGTGAACAGCTGATTGTTCATCAGCTGAGCCCCCGTCCGGTTTGGAACGATCATCCCGGCGCGATGACGCCCGGTCACGCAGACGTCTAAAAATGCCTCTGCGTTTCTCCAGCGGAGCGGAGTCAGCCGGAGGTCTGTTCGATGTTGAATCAGGTTCGGTTTTGCGTCGACGCTCCGTCCGTGGAAGGAGTTGTTCCTGGTCGCGCCACGAACTCGGAGCGAGTGACGGTCGATCCGATTCAGGAACAATGGTGGTCAAGTCCGTTGTCTGCAGCCAATCCGGGTGCAGATCCAGCACGGACTGGTTGCCCAGGCCGACCATCGAGATTTGCTGGAAATAACTTTGCCGGTCACGCGGGATGCCAAAGAACTCGTCCGGCACCGGACTCATCACGGCGATCACGAGAAGCACAAACAAACCAGCTGTCAGCCAGCCGCTCAATGGCGAACCAGGCGGCATTGTACAGAAAGCGATGATGCACGGTGGAAACAAAGTGGCCGCTCCGGCCAGCATCAATGTTGTCGTTTCGGCGGAAACACCGCGAGCCGGGTTGAACAGCATCCACGCGAACAGGCTGACGAACGTCGTGAAGGCAGCGAGCAGAAACGCGATCGGTTCTGAAGGATTAAAGATCTTCGCGTGCTGAGTTCGACTGTTCCACAGCACCAGCGCAGTCATCACAAGGCCCAGCCAGATCGACATCGCTATCAATCGGCGGTTGCGCGAAGCTCGTGATGTGGTGAGTTGTCGGGACATGGCGTCCTGCCTGTACGAAGCGGCGCAAGTGTTCATCATCGCCCGGTCGGATTGTACGATGGCTGAACAAAGAGTGGAACCGGGATCTCGCCAGGCCGGGGAACGGGCGCCCCCCGGTATCAAATCCCCGCAGGAACAACCCTGCACAGTGGCTCACGAGACCCCACCAGCGGAGGCTGAAATCAGGCTCTGTTCGTCTGCTGGTCTCAGATCATTTCACGAGGCACTTCGCCGCCGGGAACCAGATGAACCGGCCGCCCCGACAGATCATTGATGCTGTCGTCGATCCGGAGTCCAAGCGAGTGGTAGATCGTTGCGCAAAAATCTTCCACACCGATCTTGCGCGACGTCGGGTATTCCGCCTTATCATTTGTGGTGCCGATCACCTGACCGTGGCGGAATCCGCCGCCCGCGAAAAGGACACTCTGAGCCTGCGGCCAATGGTCACGCCCGGCATTTTTGTTGATTCTTGGTGTATGACCAAACTCACCGGCCGTCACTACCAGCGTGTCATCCAGCATGCCTCGATCAGCCAGGTCCTGAATCAGGACGCCCACACATTTGTCGTGCCGCGGCAGTTTGTCATTGAGCGCGTTTTCAATATTCCCATGGTCATCAAAATAGCCGGTGTTCAGCGAGACGAAGCGGACACCTGCTTCGACAAGTCTTCGGGCCAGCAGTGCCTGTTCCCCCCAGCCCGGTCCGTAGCGTTCTTTGAGTTTTGGATTTTCATCAGACAGATCAAATGCTTGACGGACACGACCTGAGAGAACGATATCAAGGGCCTGCTGCCCGACAGCATCAAATGCATCGAATTCCACATTCCGGTCGACGCGATATCGCAGCGAGTCCAGCTGCTGCTGCAGCTGGACTCGGTTGATCAGACGCTGTTCACTGAGTCCGTCGACCAGTGAAAAGCTCTTGTGATCACCAGTCGGCAGTCGGCCAGCTTCGTTGCCGTAGCTGAATTCCCCGTAGCGGAACGGGTTGTCGTCGACACCCATCCATGCACCGCCATGATATCCGAATCCTCCATCGTTCATGTTGACGCTTGGCAGTGAACCTGGCTGTGTCGGACCGAGCAGGTGTGACGCCACGGCTCCCATCGACGGCTGACGGGGTTTACGGTCACTTCCGGTCGCCCCGAGACGTCCGGTGAGCATCCAGTGCGCGGCCGCCCAGTGGTCACCGTTTCCGTGTGAAAAACTGCGGATCACCGAACAGTGTTGCATTACTTTTGCATGTTCCGGCAACAGTTCGCAAACGTCCAGCCCCGGCAGCGTGGATGAAACTGGTTTCCACGGTCCTCGAAATTCCGCCGGAGCCAGAGGCTTCATGTCGAAGGTGTCGAGCTGCGATGGACCGCCATGCATCCAGATCAGAATGACCGAACGTTTTGATTTGGCTGTCGGAGCCTGTTGTTCTGCACGCAGCAGGTCCGGCAGCGAAAGGCCGAAGGCGCTCATGGCACCAATTTGAAGGAACCGGCGACGTTGAATTCCGTCGCAAAGGCTGCGGTCGGTTGCACCGTT
>JBDOMX010001028.1:0-28272 GCA_039831615.1 Planctomycetaceae bacterium | reverse complement strand
CCGATAAGGGGAGCTGATCGGAGGAATGAATGCGAGCAGAATCCCCATGGTGACGGAATCGCAGAGATTTCGCAATTGTATTCGGGTTCCGGCACCCGCACACAGACCATTTGAATATCGGCGGACAGAATCGCTGGTCTGTGCGTTTCGGCCGCGGAACACCCCCGTTTGGGCTCTGCCGATTGGACAATGCTGACGGCTGGTGAGTAAGATGGAAACGTATCTTCGCCCGAGGAAAGCAGCGACCTTGATCGTATTGATGTTGACCAGTGATGTGATCGCCGGAAACGATCGCCTGTCCCTGATGGATGCTTAACCGTGGCCGTCCGTCCCTCAAGATCCAGATTTGCCCGCTTCCCGGGCTGGCTGCTCTAAGTGATCCTTCATCATGGAAAAACGACAGATTGGGCCGTTTATTCTGGAGGAACAGATCGGCATTGGCGGGATGGGCGTGGTGTATCGCGCGACGTATCCCAAGAACAACAGAGAGGTTGCCGTCAAAATCCTGGCGCCAGGGCTGATGGAGGACGCGAAACTGCTCAGTCGTTTCGAGCGGGAAATGAAAATCCTCAAACGACTCGATCATCCCAACATCGTCAAGTACTATGGTGGCGGAACTGAGAACAATCAGCGCTACTACGCCATGCAGTTCATTGACGGCGGCTCCCTGCAGGACATGATCAGGCAACGCGGGCGACTGTCGTGGGAACAGGCGATTCACGTTGGTCGACAGGTCTGTTCAGCTCTGGAACATGCTCACAACGCCGGTATCATTCACCGCGACCTCAAACCGGCCAACCTGTTCGTGTCCCGAAAAGGCCGGCTCATGCTTGGCGATTTCGGAATCGCACGCGATACGGAAGCCACGGCGCTTACGGCGGCGGGAAAGACCGTCGGCACGTACGCCTACATGGCTCCCGAACAAATCAATGGGGCGCATCCGATCTGCGGCAAGACAGATCTCTACGCTCTGGGCTGTCTGCTGTACGAGACGATGGTCGGTGAAACACCGTTCGTTTCGGACAACCCGGCTGAGATGCTGATGCAGCACATCAAGGACGATCCTCACAACGTCGCAGAGTTTGTGCCGGACTGTCCTGTGTGGCTGGACAGCCTCGTCGACCGCATGCTGGCCAAAAATCCCGATGATCGTCCTTACGATGCGCTGGCTGTCCATACCGAGCTGGGTGAAATTCGAGAAAATCTGGTGCACGGCAACAGTGTCGCAACCACCGCAACCTCGCCCGCCGGTCGGGTTGCCACGCGGGCTGATCGCGACCAATTGCGGAAATCTCTTGGCAAAAAGAAGAAAAAGAAACGACGCGAGAACGTGCCGGTTTACGAACGTACGTGGTTTCTCGCATCGTGCCTTGCAGCCCTCATCGGCCTCACCACATGGCTGATGTGGCCTGAGAGTGTGGCTTCTGTACACGCCAGGCTGGCAGAGGTCATGGAGACCAGGGACTGGTCAGCCCGGCGGGCGGCATACGATGATATTTTATCGATCATTGAACGTGACCCGGATGGCCCGCCCGCAAACGATGCTCGCATCTGGGCTGACGAAATCCGCCTGGGAATTCTTGAGCGTCAGATGGAGAAGAAGGCAGGCGGATATGGTGATCTGAAGTTGCCGTTCGAACGAGAATATGTCGGCGCCTACAGACTGGAAATGGATGTCGACGCCAACCCACTGGCAGCCATTGAACGTTATGACCGGGTTGCCCAGCAGTTCTCCGAATTCACGCCGAAACGGCTCGAGAAAGAAAGTCCGCCATACGGATTGACCATGGACGAATTCAGAGTCTGGAATGTCCTGTTCGGCAAACGACGTGATGATGCCCGCGCGCGGCTGCTCAGAGACGATCGACTGCGTGCCCTGTTTGTGGCTCGCATGGAACAGGCGGAACAGCTGGCCGCCGATGGTGAAGTTGAAGAGGCGCAGGCCGTGTGGGACGCGACGGCGCGACTCTACCAGAACATCGACAGCGTGGCTGACTTCCAGCGCTATGCCCTGCGCCGCCGCAATGGCCAAAATGCTGAAATACCTGCGACGGAACCAGAAGGCGCTGTCGAGGAGCAACCCCGGACGGACGAAATCCCCTCTGATGAACAGGCGCGTTTCAGCAGCGGGCCGACACATCGAAACCAATCGGATTCCTGATCAGGGCTGGATACCTCCTGGCAGGAACCTACAGGCTTTCGACCATCGCTCTTGTCCTCGTGAGTTGTTGCTGGAGTTTTGAACGGCCTTCCGGGGCATCCAGGGTTTTCCTCCAGCGATCGCTGAGAAAATCCATTTGCGTGCATTCGAGGACGGCTGCGACTTCCTGCAGAGTCTTTTCCAGTCCCTGCGATGACGGAATGAATTCAGCCAGCGACGTTTCGATGTCGTCAGACGTCACCTTCTCCCGCCGTTCCAGCAGCGCCAGGCGCCGGGCGGTCAGCACCACACTTTCGATGTCCGCCCCACTGAGTTCCGCGTGTCGATCATCCAGCGTCAAGCCATCGAGCTGGCAGGTCACGTGATTCTTTCGAGCCATCACACGAAACATCTTCTGAATCTCATCTTCGTTGTCAGGATAGAACAACGGAATATGGACCTCCGCCCGTCCCTGTCGTTTGAGATCGATGGGCAGCAGGTCAGGTCGGCAGGTGAGCAGCATCCAGATGATGCGGCCGCGGTACCGCGTGTCTCCCATTTGCTGCGCAATCATGGAAAAGATGCGGCCGCTGGTCCCGGAGTCTCCCTGCTGATTGCGGTCGCCGAGTGCTGCGTCTGCCTCGTCAATCATCACAATGACTGGTCCCAGACTCCGCAACACCGTCAGCACACGTTGCAGATTCCCTTCCGTTTCGCCGACGTACTTTGAACGAAAATTCTTCAGCTTCACGCAGGGGATGCCAATCGACCCCGCATAGCACTCAGCGAGAAATGTCTTACCGGTGCCGACCGGGCCGCAGATCAGGTAGCCCATTGGAGCTGCTTCCGCATGGCCTTCGCTGATCAGTGTGGAGTCTTCGCGCAGTCGACGGCAGGCGGCTTCATGTCCGACCACCAGGTCCAGTGTGTGTTTGGGTTCGACAACTTCCAGGAAGCCTCCGCATTGCCGTTCGATGGCTGTCTTCTTGAGCACCCGAAATTGCTCTGAGGTGACACCGCCGCTGCGGTTTGTCTGTGACAACAGCTGTTCCAGGCTCAGGAGACTCAGACCATTAGAATTCGCGACAAGTTCCTGCGGCGTGAGAACTCCAGACCGCCCGCCCGGGGTGGATTTGTTTTGACTGTCCACGTATCGCTGCCGAGCCTCTCGATCGGGCATCGGGATTTCGATGGTAGCCACGTAGGGGCTTTCGGTGAGTCGGTCGTTAACTTCCGACAGGCTCTCACAAACCAGACAGAACGCCATATTGACTCGACGAATATACGGATTTCTGGCCCAGTCCAGAAAACGGACCACTCGCGACGCGATCGCCCCGCTGATTTGGACAGGATCGCCGGGCGGGACGAGGTATTGTCCATAGTCGAAAATAACCGACAGACGTTTTCGCTGTTGAGGATCGTCTTCCAGCAGATACCGTTCGATCATTTGATCCAGCGTCAACAGAATATCGTCCGGCTTACGAGACCAGTTGCGGTAATGGCCAAACAATCCCGTGAGTGCTCTCATCATTTCCTGGTGGCGCTCGCTGTCGCGACCGGCCAGCGCCTGCAGACCTCGGCTGAGGTTATGCTGGAGGACGATATCCCAACGGCCGAACAGGAACTCCCCGAGAAACGATGAGAGATTCAGAAACTGAACGGACTCACCATCTTCGCAGGGAATCAAATCATGGACGTTGCCGTGCAGAATAAAAAAACAGGCATTCCCCGAAAAGTACTGATCGCAGAACCGCTGAGCCCAGCCCGGATACCATTCTGGCAGGTCCGAGGACATTTCCGGAGGCAAATCAGCTGCGATGTCGGGCATCAGATCTTCCTGCAGGTCTGGTCCGTAGCCCGGCTGTGTGAAGGACCCCGGTGGCGATAAACGGCCGAATCGGTATTCAATTAAGGCGGTCGCTTCAGTTCAACTCTGTCTGAGCCGGACCGAGATCCTTTTGTTCTTCCTGGATGTCGGCCGTTTGCGGCGTAATCATTCCCATGTCCATTTCGAATTGCCGCAGAGCGTCGTCCGCCATTGCATTTTCCGCCGCAGCTTCAAGTTCAATTTCTTCCAGTCCTTCCTCGGACAGGTCAGCGGCAACCCGTGCTTTGCCCCGGTTGGTGTCGATCTGATCCTGCAGAACGGATTCGATCTGCCCAAGATCGGTGGTCATATCAAACTTAAACGTGCCGGCAAGTTCTGCAAGTTCTGCTTCCGCTCGACTCATCTTGAGTTCCGCGTCGTACTTTTTCATCCGTTCCTTGATGTCACCCACCTTGGCAGTCGCATTCTTGATCTTGGCGACATTGTTGTCGTATGACGTTTCGTGCATCTGCAGTTGGACAAGGTTTTCCGCCAGTTCATCTTTGGCCTTTTTCAGTTCCAGCGCAAATTTGGCCGCAGTATCCCGATCACCGGCCTGCAGATACGCTTTCACCTTGCTTTCAAGCTGAGCAACGTGCTTGTTTGACTTGTCCACCTGTCGAGCAACTCGCTCAACCAGGGCACGATACTGGGCCAGTCCTTCGCGGCCGGATTTTAGCTGTTCCACGGCCCGATCGTATTCATACTGCATCTGCGCGATGGGATCGGCGGTCCAGAAAAAGTTGGCCAGCTTGTTCATCTGAGCCGCTATGGACCGCCAGAGTTTTCCGATGATCATGTTCAAGTTCCTGATAAACAGCCACTGACAGCACGCAGACCAGACAATACAACGGTGTGCCACCTGGGCGGATCAAAAAAACGCACTCCGATCCGATTTATTCAGCTGGCACCACAGATCCTACTCGGACGTCAATCACTGCTCAAGCGGAGCGGGACGCCGGAAACGTCTTCCGCAGCGGGTTCCGAACCGACCCAATGGTGGTCCTGCAGGCCAAGATTCATTTTCAGCTCTTTGAAACTGCAAAAGACCACAGGCACGACAAACAGCGTCAGCAGCGCGACCACCATGCCTCCAAAAACCGGCATCGCCATCGCTTTTGCAACATCGGCTCCGCGGCCGGTCGAGATCAGAACAGGAATAAGGGCGATCACTGTCGTGAAGGTTGTCATCAGACACGGGCGAATGCGGCGCATGCCTGCTTCCACAGTCGCGTTTCGGATATCTTCAATTGTGCCCAGCCGTCTGCGGGAGAAGACCTGGTCGAGATACGTGGCCATCACCACGCCGTCGTCAACGGCGATGCCAAACAACGCAATAAATCCAACCCAAACCGCTGTGTTGATCTGGATGTCGGCAATCGCCAGAAAGATCATGCCTCCCGAAAATGCGACAGGAATGCCGGCAAAAACAGCCAGTGTAATTGGCAGGTGGCGAAATTGCAGATAAATGATGAACAGATTCGTCAGCACCACAAGCGGCACGACCCACATCAGCCGTTGATTGGCTTCTATCTGGTTCTGGAAGGAACCGACTGGCTGCCAAGCGTATCCCGCGGGAAGGTCCAGTTCGCCCGACGACTGAGCTTCGCGAAGAGCATCCTCCACAGCTCGCACCGTCTCAAGATCGCCGGCCTGACCGGACGGAGCGAACGAAACATGAGAAACAAGCCGTGCGTCTTCACTGTTAATGACACCCGGTCCCCATGTTGTCGTCATCTCCGCAAGCAGGTCCAGCGGAACGGTTTGACCCGAATGCGTGACGACCGGCAGACGCCCGAGCTGTTCGATCCGTTCGCGAATATCGCGCTGATATCGTACTCGTATCGGATACCGCTCACGGCCTTCCACTGTCTTCGTGAGGTTCATCCCCCCCAGAGCCGTTTCAATGATTTGATTGACCATCATCGTTGACATCCCGTAACGAGCGGCTGCTTCCCGATCGACGTCGAATTCAATATATGGCTTCCCCAGAACGATGTCCGGGTTGACCGTTGTTGCATTGACCTGAGTCACCCGTTTGAGCTGATCAGCAACTTTGAGCGACGCCGTCGCCAGTCCTTCTAAACTGTCGCCGTAGATCCGTATCGCCATGGACGCCTTGATGCCACTTTGCAGCATCACGACTCGGCCTTCTATGGGCTGCAACGGCGATGCGCGAGTGACTCCTGGCAGAGTCGCCACATCGTTGATCTGATCCCAGATGTCCTGAGTCTGGATGCCCGCGCGCCATTCGCTCTTCGGCCTGAGCATCACGTACGTTTCGATCATCGCTGCAGGAGCCGGATCCAGCGCTGACTCCACTCGGCCGATTTTGCCGAGGACGTTTTCAACTTCGGGGATTTGTTTGATCAATGTGTCCTGCGTTTGCAGGACTTCCATCGCCAGCGACAAACTGGCAGCCGGAAACAGAGTTGGCATGTAGAACCAGCTGCCTTCGTCCAATGCGATCCAGTCGTCTGATTCCAGGCCCTTGAAAGCGTGTTTGAACTGCACGTACCCGGGCACCTGGTTCATGTCCGTGCCAAGTGTTTTCGTGAAATGTTCGAATGGACGCAATACTCCTGGCAGGCCTAACCATGCCCCAAGACCCAACACCACGACCAACGTGGGAGCTGCCATGAATGCAGTCTTGTGCGTCAGGAAGAACCGCAATGCTGGTTCATAGAGCCACAGGATCAGCCTGCTGACCGGGTTGCGTTGCGCTGGCCGCATTCGCTCACTGAGCATCCAGTAGCCGAGTAGTCCGCCCGCCACAAAAGCTGCGATCGTCAGACTGGTGAGTCCCACGGGAACATGTACCACTGCGCGTGGCCCCCACAGAAACCGGCATGACACGCTGAGCAGAATCGCCAGTGTTACCGCTCCGGCAACGCGAGACCGGCGTCTCATCTTGCCCGTAGAAAGCAGCAATCGACTCAGCAACGGGACCAAAGTGATCGCTACGATCAGCGCGGCCACCAAAGAGAATGTTTTCGTCCAGGCCAGCGGTGCGAACAGGCGATAATCACGTCCGGTGAGCATGAACACCGGCAGAAAACTGACAACAGTGGTTAGAACCGCGGTTGTGACGGCCGGCGCGACTTCCGCCGCCGCAGAGTTGATCACCTGCACGCGGGATGGTCGCTGGTCATGGCTCAGATCCTCCCGTCGATTTGCCGTGCCCTGCTGACCTCCGAGTTGTGATACCTGCTCGGCCTGCTCCTGCTGCTCCCATTCAGCCAGCTGATTATAAATGTTTTCCGACACGATGATGCCCATGTCGACCATGGTGCCAATGGCAATCGCGATGCCGGCCAGCGACATGATGTTGGCGTCGACACCGAAGACGTTCATCGCGATAAAAGCCATGAGCACCGCAATGGGCAGTGTTGCTGCCACGACAATGCTTGCTCGGACGTGCAGCAGGAACAACAGGATCACGACCGCAGTGATCAGGAGTTCTTCGGTCAACGCGACCGTGAGCGTACTGATTGTCTCGTCGACCAATCGCGTCCGGTCATAAACACCATTGATCGTGACACCCTTCAGACTCGGTTCGATCTGACGGATTTTCGCTTTCACCCGTTCGATGACTCGGCGCGGATTCTCGCCGAACCGCATAACAACGACGCCGCCAACTGATTCAGTTCCGTTGAGATCGATGGCGCCACGCCGAAAGTCAGGGCCAAGCTGAACAACTCCCAGATCTCGGACACGCACCGGGATGCTGTCACGAGAGAGCACGACCGTTCGTTCGATATCTTCGACTGCGTTCAACACGTTCTGGTCGGAACCGATGAAGCCGCGGCCGCGGATGATGAACTCCATTCCCGATGACTCGACAGTTTTTGCGCCAACATCCATGTTGGATGCTTTCACCGCAGCAATAAGCTTGTCGAGCGGCACGCCGTGAAAGCGCAGCTTGTCCGGATCGACTTCGATTTGATACTGCCGGACATATCCGCCCACGCTCGCCACTTCGCTGACGCCGGGTACCGCCTGCAGTTCGTACTTGACGACGAAATCCTGCAGGCTGCGAAGTTCTGCCAGATTCATGCCAGGTGGTGGTTCCAGCGTGTAATAGTAGACCTGCCCAAGACCGGTGGCGTCCGGACCGAGCGTGGGGACAACTCCTTCAGGCAGCACAGTGGCGGCAGTCCCCAGCTGTTCCGACACGCGGGATCTGGCCCAATAGAAATCAGTATCGTCTGAAAATGTGACCTGAACGAAGCTGTAACCGAACAGGCTCTTTCCGCGCACGCTTTCCGCGTCCGGAACTGCCAGCAGCGCGACGGACAATGGATATGTGACCTGATCTTCGACATCCTTCGGGGAGCGTCCAGGCCACGCCGTGAAAACGATAACCTGGTTCTCTCCGATGTTAGGAATCGCATCAATCGGCACCTCACGTGTCGAATAGATGCCAAAAGCGATCACAGCCACGGTGAGCAGCAGGACGACCAGTCGCTCGCGTGTGCAAAATTGAATGATCGACATCAGCATGGGAAGAGATCACGGCCAGAGGCTGGTCTGGTCACGGAAAAGGCGCCGTTCCCACTGGTGGGATTCGTCAACGCAGATTGGTGGCGCCCGGACATCGTCGTGTCATTCATTGGCTGATTTCGAACCTTGATCGCGGGGATACTCTGCGACAGTCTCTCCGCATTTCAACATTTGAGCCCCGTAGTATGGATTCCGGAGATCGGCATGATTCTGCAACCAGTCACCGCCACCACCTTTCACCATGGGGCAGAAAAAGTGCGTGAACTGTCGTGTTGGATCAGCACTCCGGATGGATGCCGCCAGTTCAACAACAGCATGGCTGATCGGTCGAAATGCGTCCAGGCGTGCGGCGTCGATCTTCATGTGATGCAGGTGCTGACTCCTGTCAACAACCACTACCAGCAGTCGGCGAGCGGATTCAGGAAGATCAGAGTTATCTGCCAATGCTGCAGCGAGTTGATGGAGCGCTGCCGCATGTTTTTCGGACGGCTTCCGGTCGCCGGCGAGTGACCGTTGGATTTCAAAATAGGCTGTGTACAGCTGGTCAAGTTGTCGGTCTGCGTCGCCCGCCACTGTTGTGGTCTGCACCGTCTCAAAATTCAGTGGGCCCTTCCGTTCCTTCTGAGCCGCTATGGCGCGTGTGGGATCGATCAGGCTTGGCTTGCCCGCTAATTGCATTTGAGAATCAATCAGGAAGTTACCTGAGGTCGCAACGACGTCACCGGCTTTGAGGCCGTCCAGGATGATGATGCGTTCCCGGAGAATCGGTCCAAGTTTCACCGGGCGGATCTCGAAGCGTCCCGGTTCAGACTCGACGTAGACGACGCTGTGGGTTCCCGCCATTAATACGGCTGATCGCGGAACGTTCAGTGACTCGGGCTGTTTCACAGGCACGTCGCTGTAGCCATATCGAGACGTGGGCACGAGAGCCATGCCGCAAACAGGACAGTCGCCTGGTGTGTCACGGATGATTTGCGGGTGCATCGGACTGATCCAGCGACCGGCCAGATCGCCGTCGTAGACTTCGCCCTGCTGGCCAATTGGAAGGAAGATTTTGGCAGTTGCATAATCTCCAGGACGCAGTCTCGCATCGTCGTTAAGAAACTCGACGCGTACTCCGACGGTGCGCAACTGTTTGTTCACCGTGGGATCGATAAAGGCGACTCGCCCCTCAAATGTTTCATCGGGCAGCGACTGCATCGTCGCTTTGACTCGCTGCCCGAAACGGATCCGCGCCGCGTCGTCCGGATAGAGTTCAAGCATCAGCCAGACTGTCGAGAGATCGGCGATGCGATAGATCGGATCTCCGGCCTTCACATACTTGCCTTCCATCGCCGACTTCTCGATCACTGTGCCACCTGCAGAGGCATAAACGGTCAGCCGCGACTGCGCTTCGCTGGATTGTTCCAGCTCGGTAATCTGTCGCTCCTGCATGCCGAGTTCGATGAGTTTCTGACGGGAATTGGCTGCCAGTTTTTCCTGCGCCTTACGAACGGACTCTATTGACGATGGATTGTTGCCGGTCACTGCCTTGCGGCTTTCGAGGTACTCCACCTGAGCGGAATACAGTTCTGGACTGTAGATCACTGCCAGATGATCTCCTTCCGCAACGACAACACCCGTGTAGTCCGCAAACAGCCGTTCGATGCGACCATCAATGTACGAAGGAATGGTGACCATGCGGCTTTCATCGATAGCGATTGCTCCGATCGTTTCGATGTCAGTCAACATCGTTTCACGGGTGACCACAGCCGTCGCAATGTGGGCCAGCCGACGAGCGGCTGGAGTGAGTGTCACCGCCAGTTCATCAGCGACCATGCCTTCGCCAGCCGTTGCTGCTACCAACTTCATTCCACAGATGGGGCAACTGCCGGGGGCCGGTTGGCGAATCTGCGGATGCATGGAGCACGTGTAAGTCCGTGCGACAGAATCACCGGACGTCGTGGGGTCACCGCTTCCCGTCGAGATCCAGCCGATCCGCTGTGCCACGCCCATCGTGACGATCAGGGCTACACCGACGCTCAACAGCAACGCCGGGGAAACGAGGGACTGCATCCACCATCGACCAGAACGGCCTGCTGTCGATCCGGATGTCGTGGCTGGTTTTGTCATGGTGCGCGCAGACTAAGGAACACTAATAACAACGAGCCAGAATCCCCCCATGAAAAAACACTGACCGCGGGAGAAGCAGACATTGGTTGAACGGAGCCGCGACCTGCTGCGGTGAGTCACCCTGGAGTGAGACCGTGAACTACGAATCTTCAGGTGCCTCGCCGTCGTGTTGGTGATCTCCGTGGTCGTCATGGTCCTCGCCGTCGGCGTGCTCATGATCGTCGTGACCACTCTCTGCTTTCGCGAGTGCCGCTGTTTTTTCCTCGTCCGACAGGGCCTCGAACTGCTCCACGCAATCAGGGCAGCAGAAACCAATTGTCTGGTTTTTCCATTCGACGGTGCCACCGTCGGCCGTGACAGCACCTCCCATCACGGGGCAGTTTTTATTGATGACTTTGGCCACGGCCGTAGTCGTTTCCACCGGCGCATTTGAACAGCCAATGATGGTCGTCGCTGCGAGGAGAACAGTCATGTTGATAAAACATCGCATTGAAATGCCCTTGATCTGGAAGGACGGCAAAAATTGATGCTGCAACTTTACAAGTGCGGTTAAACGATTCACACAACGGACAGGGCGTCCACGACCGCAGCAACGACGGTTCGCAGAACGTGGTGCTTGTTGTGAGCCGCAGCGACGGTGTGGGGTAATCGGGGCCACGCAGGAGGTCCGATGAGTGGCGGCTGCGCCACAGTCAGGTGCAAGTCCGATCGACGCAGATCGCCCACTGATCGTCACTGCAGTTGGCACTGTCGGCAGGAGTAAATGTGTGGGCGAGCTGGACATCAGCGTTTCCGAACGGAAAGGGAGGACTGATGTCTGAGTATCGCATATTCCCTCGCACAACGAAGCTCAAGCGTACAAGCATCCGCAGAATCGTGGCATGTTCCGGTGACCGACTGTGATCAGTGTACGGAAAGGGACGCGACGACTTGACTCCACATGTTCATTTCGGTCAGTCGCTGATGTCTGACCCATCTGCGGGTAAAACGCCTACCGCGGCTGCCGCTTCGGAGCTTTGTGCCTGTGGTCGAATGTCGGTTCCCACGGCCTGGCGGATTCTGGCAATGCTGGTGGCCAGTTCACCAATTGCGCGGTGGTATTCAAATTCCACCGTCAGCAGACTACGAAAATCCTGAATCACACGATCGAACTCCACGGTTCCGTCGATCATGGATTCCTGGTCGGCCGCCAGTGTTTGTTCCGACTGAGGGATGATTGTGTTCCTGTACAGTCTGGCGGTTTCATCGGCAGCTTTGGCCTGTTCCAGCAGATCAAGCAGCCTGGCATCGAATTCCTGCCTTACGTCCTGCACATTTGCATGTGAGGCAGCGTTTTTCCATCGCGCTTCTTCACGGATGGCGTCGTACTTGTTGCGGTCAAGCGGGATCGACATCGTCGCGCCCAGCGACCAGGCATCGCGGCCGACGTCAACGATATTCGTTGGTGGTCGGTTACCTTCCATAAAGAACCAGGCAGCACCGATTTGAAAATCGGGTCGTCGTTTTAGCTCCGCAACTTCGACCCCCCAGCGACTGGCATTTGCCTGCAACTGCGCAGCGGCAATCACAGGCTGATATTGAAATGCTGTGCGGACCAGCATCGCGTGCGTCCAGTCGGGAGACGGTGCCGTCAGTTCGTCCGGGATCGCGATCGGTGTATCCGCTGGCCGGCTCACGATGCGGTTAATACCGGCGGCTGTCGATCGGACCTGCTGTCGGAGTGTGATGATTTGTTTCTGCAGCCGACTCAATTCCAGGGTGCCGAGAAGCACATCCCCCTGACTTGCACTGCCGGTCGCAACGCGCGCATTGATGATCTCGAGCAACGATTCCAACAACTCCTGGTTGGCTTCGATGGTCACGATCTGCTGATTCAGTACATAGAGCCGATAGTATCCTGCTCGAACGTCGCCGTTCATTCGCAGCCGCTCAGCCGCATACATTTGCTGCAATGCCATTGCCTCGAAACAGGCCTGTTGTTGTTGAGCGTTCAGTCGATCCAGCCAGGGAATCATCTGCATCAATGTAAGATTCGCACGCTGCGACCCGGCTGCGGTTTCGATGGGGTGTCCGAAAATGTTTGTTCCGACGGTCGGGTCCGGCAGACTGTCAACATGCTGAGTTTTGGCTGCCGCCGCGTTCGCCTGCCTTTGCAGGCGTGTGAGGCGAGGGTTGGTTGACTGAGCCAGAAATTCCAGTCTGGCCAGCTCGTCCGCTGCCACAACGGACTGACGGATGATGTGTCCGGACCTGGAGAGAGCATCGGCCGGCTCCGACGGCGCAGGTCGAATGTCACGTGACGAAGCATCCGAACGTTCGTCGGAACCTGTCAGTTCGTGCCGGAATGCCGCAGGCTGAACGGGTTGTCGCACGGCCTTGCCAGGAGCAGCCAGCGACTTAACAGGGATCTGTGAATCGTGCTGATCAGTTCGACTTTGCGTTGGCGGAAGCGGCATCGACTGACATCCGCCGCACGGGACCAGTATCCATGGCACGACACAGAGTATCGTCCACAGATTGACTCGGTGAATCTGAATCGTTGCGCGCATGTGCGGCATCCTTGCAGCAATTGAACGAACCTGATTCCACCACGAAGCATTGTCAATCGGGATCGACGCGGCATGGCCCCTGATCATCCATCGGCTCTATGAGTCATGTGGATTGCAGAGGTGTGGCCGGTTGTCAGAGATCGACGCATGACTGCGCTGGTCGTGACCGTTTGTAATGGTCATAACGGTCCTGCTGGTGGCCGGGCGTCTGAACTCCGAACTGTTGATGGAGCTGCGCACCTGATGAGAACAGTCTTCGAAAAGTCGTGGCGGGTTCTGGTTCGCAGGGGCAATGAGTCATGAGCTCCGGCACTGCCGCCGCGGCCACGAGTCAGCGTAATACGCTGTAGCCGACACGGACCCTGTTTCCAGATATCACGACAATGGGATGACTCTGCTGTTACGGTTCTCAGCAGATCCGGCCGTCGCAACGATGGATGGATAGATCCCGCCGCGGATCGGTGTCCGGAGAAACGGCTGTTCCTACTGGTCTCCGCGCAAGAGAATGTTCGCATTCCCGCAGGACATCGCGAGGATGCTGAAATCGCTGCTGAGATTATTTGTCGACGCTGGAAACGGCCGGAGGATCCTTCAAATCCGGCAGAATCTCATTCAGCAGAGCACGGTCCGCAGGCCGCCATCGAACAGGTGTCTGTTCGCGTTTGATGTGACTCACGAGCTGCTGCGCCTTGTTGGGTTTGCCGCAGCGCAGCAGTGCCAGAGCCTCATAGAGTCTTGATTCCGGTGTGCGTGCATCATCGGGAACCGCATCGAACACGGGCAATGCCTCGGCCGGATCACTTGAACGGGCCAGAACGAGTGCTCGCACAATTCGCACTCCGGCATCCTGGGGGGCGAGGCGTGATGCAGACTCCGACCTGGCCAGGGCCACAGAATGGTCACCGCCGGTCATCGCAAGAATCCAGGCGCATCGACTCAGTGCTTCAACATTGTGTGGTTCATGCAGCAGAATCTGACGTTCAATATCAAGTGCAGTTTCGTATCCGGCAAACTGAACGAGATACTCTACATAGGCCTGCCGCAGCTGCATCTGAGACGGTGCCGCTGCGACAAGCTGCCGCAACACCTGCTCCGCTGCCGCTCGCAGTCCTTCTTTCCTGTGAGTGTGTTCCAGGGCGGCGAGCCAGCATTGAGACCGCAGAATCGGGTCGGTGCCGGCCGGGATCTGTCTCAATGCCGTCAGCACTTCATGTTCGTCGTGATGTCGGGCAACAAAGGCGATCAGTTGCGCCTGCCTGTCCGGAGAGACCTCAGCTAACTGGTTCCAGGATATTTCGGCTGCGTACAGCATCGCCGCCGCGCACGCCGGTTCCTGGGTCCGTTCAAAGTCAGCTGCAGCCGTTTCGGCGACCTGAGCTGCCAGTTCCAGTCGCTGTTGATTCGAAAGCCGGCTGCAGACACTGCCCTCGACTAGTTGCCTGAGCCATTTGGCAGCCGATTCGTGGCCACCGCGACGGGATAGCAATCGCACGACGGCGATATGCGCTTCGACACTGTTCGGATGATGCACCAGAGTGTTCTTCAGATGCTGCAGCAGGGTTCCGCGGCCGTCATTGAGCACTCGTCGCCGAGGAGCACGAATCAGCAGATCATTGGGTTGTTCAAAGACTGCAACGTCCAGCAATCGTAACGCCCGAGCCGGACATCCTTTCGCAAACAGTACATCGGCCTGTAACAGGGTACGTTGGGTCTCGTCAGTGATGACTGAATCGTCGGCATCCAGCAGCGTATCAAGTTCCCGCCAGTTCCGTCGCGTAGGCGGGTGCCTCAGTGTTTCCCGGATCAGCAGACTGGCTAACAACTCCGGAACGCCTTTCGCATCCGGAAGTTGACGATACTCGGCGATCGCCAGGTCGATTCTGCCGGACTCCAGCCAGGCTGCTGCCAGTCCCAGATGACTTTCATTTGAAGTCGGGCTGGCCTGCAATGTTGACCGCCAGGCGTCGATGGCTTCACCGTGCTCTCCCTGTTCTCTCCTGCAGACTGCCAGATAGATGCCTGAACGATGCCGCACGTGCTCGTTGGATCCGGAGAATCCCATGGCCTGTTCAAATGCGTTCGCCGCCGTCGACCACTGCTGAGCGGCCATCAGCACGCGACCCTCCAAAAAATGCCAGTGTGCATGATTCATGTCGGTCTGAGGCAGTCGCCTGAAGGCAGCTTCCGCCTGCCGGGTCTCTCCTTCGCTTACGAGGTAATCGATCAGGATTTCCTGGAGTTCAATTGCTTTTGGATTCTGCGCAATACCTGCCTTCAGCGTGGTAACAGCATCGTTGCGGTGACCGGCATCCCACTGGGTGTGAGCGCAGAACAGGCACAACGCTGTTGCCGTCGGATGTATTTCCACCTGAGTCCGCAGATGATTTATGAGTCGTGACTGTTCATTTCGCCAATGGACAGAATCGGCGTTCGAATTCCGCTGCAATGCGGCCGCAAGAGTTCCGTTCAATCGGACATCATCGGGGGAGAGTGCCAGCCCGGCCCACAGCTCTGAAACGGCATCATTCGTTCGATCCTGCGTCAACAACCACTCCGCCCTGGCTCGAAATGTGTCCGCGGATTCATGTCGTTCAATCAAAGCATCGAACAGGCGTTCTACCTCACCAGGATCTGCTCCATTCGCGGCCAGTAGTCCGGCAAGTTGTGTGCAGGTGTCGCCGTCGACACTGTTGTGTTCGATGGCCATCCGGTAGTAACCGATGGCCTCAGTGGTCCTTTCTTCTTGTTCCGCGACCAAACCGCTGAGGTGCCAGACGCGCGGGTGATTGGGCAGTGTTTTTCGCAACACATTCAAATGGAATCCGGCATCGGAAAAATGATTGAGCCGCACTGCGAGTTCTGTCTGCCGGAGTCGGAGCTGCACATTGTCCTGATCGTCCAGCAGCATGTTTTCGTTCATTGCATAGGCCGCGTGCAGTGAATCTTTGTCCGCTGCGTGCCGACTGAGCAACTCAGACAGCTTTTCCCGCGCACCACGATCGACACGACCGAATGCCAGGTAACGTTCCAACGCCTGGATGGCTTCCCCTGGGAGTCCATGTCTGACGGATTCGTCAGCTCTTTGCTTCAGATAATCCGTTGTCCTGACCACCTGGTGACTGTGAAGCCGGTGCATGCCGGTTGATGCAGCCACGACGACGATGGCACACATGGCGACAGCTTTCAGGTTCAGAACACGGCGCGGCCTCGGCTGCAGGCTGTGTTGGTTGGCCGTCATGGGGTTTTCCTGAACAATAAACCGTGGATCATGAGGATTCACACCGCGGGTGAAGGTGAAAATTCTCCAGGGAGTTGCGGCTGGCAAGAGCGACGTGAAACGCAGGCAGATCGTTCACGTTGAGATTCCCTGTTGACCGGGCCGGGAATATTTTGCGGAAGTCACCACCGGGATGATGCCTGGTGCTTGACGACTGGCAGAAACTCGGGCCAGCGGATCCCTGACTTCCACCACCAGCCAGTCCAGCAGTCTGAGTTCGAGGTACACGAGCGGGATCGCGGCCACGATGATTAGCCAGCCGCTGAGGTCACCAGTAATCAGACTGGCCGTTCCTGTGCCAACCCACTGAAAGAGAGCAGCGGCCACCACGATGCGAACTGTGTTGCAGATCAGGGAAACCGGGATGGCGCTGAACAGAATCAGTAGTTTTTCCCAGCGTGTCCGCTGGCTGGTCATTATCGTCGCCACCGAAATTGCAACAAACACCATGAACATGCGGATTCCACTGAACGCATCTGCAATGCCCAGTTGATGTTCGCTCATGTGAATCGTGCCGCCCAGGGCGTATGCCGGGATCCCCAGCATCTGTATGTACCACGCGGCCTCCTGTGCCCCCCACAGCTGGAGCGGACCGGACAACATTTGTTCAATGCGAAGCGGTAGTGGAAACATAAACACCAGAAATCCAATCGACGGATACCACGCCGCCGTGAGCCGTCTGCCCCAGACCAGCAGGAGAATTCCCGTCATGCCGGTCAACAGGCCAGCATAGTCAGCGATGTCCAGATCGAAGTACCGGGCATTGATGCCGAGCATGACGGCAAAGACGATCAACATCAGGCCACCGAGGTGAGTGCGTGCCGCGCCCAGCGGGACTTCGCGTCGCCGCATCCAGGCGAGTCCAACTGCGATCGGAGCGACAACAAATCCGTGGACGTACTGAGGTTCTCCTGACCAGCGAACGATCAGGTCGAGCAGGACATCTGCAAACAGGATGCAGAGAGCAATCGTCAGTCCGACGGTCCACCCGAGCCGTTCTTTCCAGTCGACACAATTCCAGACAGCGGGGGTGTTCATTGTTTCGTCTGTGTGGGGTTGCGAAAAGCAGGCAGCATCTTCTGTGATGGTGTCGTGACAGGTGTGACCGGGTTTTGGGCGTTGCAAAAAGGGTATGTCACGCGACGGATCCGGGTCCGGACGAGTGCCGACCTGCACACTTTCTGTGGTCGGGTTGCGACACGCAGCACGGTTACTCAGGCGGCTGCCTGAATTGAGCGACTGCTGGAAAGGCAGGGTTCGCCTGATTGGCGGGTTGACAGACGCCATGCTTAGCACAACCCGTACAGGCTGAACCGGTATGGATGTGCCCTTTGTTCTGAACACCGTTCTGTCAACCGGCGTGGACGGGGAATTCGTGGGCTTGTTTGCTGCCACGACTGGACGTTTTTCCCGAACCGTGAGTGGGTCGTGGCTTTATCCTGGTCGTCGTGCTCTGGACAACAGTCCATGTGGTCCGCTATGACGCAGATTCATCGACGATCGACCTGTGAGAGTCTCCACTATTAAGAATGCGATTCCGAATGCTTTCGAGAATCAGCGTGTCGGCGAATCATCGTCCGCTGCGGCTGGCACGGTTGCGCGCCCGGATTTTCGAGGCGAAGTCCACTACGGCGACCTCAAGTTGCCAACACGGTATTTATTGTCACCGCTGGCCGGATTTACGACTCTCCCGTTTCGAGTCATCGTTCGGTCCCTGGGCGGCGTCGGGCTGGCGACGACGGATCTGGTGAATTGCCGCGCTCTGCTGGCTCAGAGCAAACGTACAATGGAAATGATCGAATCGCATCCACGCGATCGGCCATTTGCCGTCCAGATTTTTGGCAGTGATCCTGGAGCAATGACAGATGCGGCTCAGTTTCTGCAGGAGCGCGGGGTCGACACGATTGATATCAATATGGGTTGCCCGGTTAATCGCATTGCGGGTGCAGGCTCCGGTGCAGGGATGATGTGCCGCACAGACAGCACCGTGTCACTTGTGCAAAGCGTGGTGGAATCCGTTGGCATTCCAGTCAGCGTGAAGATGCGGCTGGGCTGGGACGAGACTCAGCTCACAGCCCCGTATTTTGCAAGGGCATTTGAACAGGTCGGAGTTTGTGCAATCGCAATCCACGGCCGCACACGGGCTCAGGGATTCGGAGGGACGGTATCACTGGACGGTATCCGGAAAGTGGTGGAAGCTGTCGAAACGATCCCTGTTGTGGGAAACGGTGATGTCCGGTCCGTCATGGATGCGGCATGGATGATTAGACAAACGGGCTGTCACGCTGTTTCAATCGGCCGGGCGGCACTGGCCAACCCATGGATCTTCCGTCAGCTGGATGAGTGGGAACGCAGCGGTTCTTATGCGATGGCGGGTACGTTTGAAGAACGCCTGCAGCTGATGGTACGCCAGTATGAATTCCTGGAAGACCGATTTGGCAGTGATCGGGCGATCGTGCTGTTCCGGAAAATGGCTCACTGGTATCTCAAGGGCATGCGCGTGCGCAAACGTCTGCGGGGAGACTTTCAGTTTGTCCGCACGCGTTCTGAGTTCGACCTCGCAATCGAACAGATTCGAAACGAAGGTCCGGTGGACGGAAATCGAACCGGCGTGCTCACGGACGCACACATCCCGGTTCCGTCAGGGCCGATTGACAGGTGGTAATTCGCCACGCCGTGCTAACCAGCCGGCACTGCACGCTGTTGCTGATCATAATCCCAGACGTACTGGAACATGATTCGCAACATGGCGTCGTCGATGATTGGTGGCGGGTCGTCGGGCATCGCCAGCGTTCGGTTCGTGGCGTCGAAGCTCGGATCGTCGGCCCAGTATTCTCGATACACGCCCATCTGAGCCGTGAAGAACTGCTCCATCTGAGCATCGAATTCGACCACGTCAGTGTCTTCGAATCCATATTTCTGATCGAGGAATTCAACCGTCGTTTTCGTCAGCGACAGGACCGACATCGGGTGGTCTGTCGTCAAATGATAGATTTGGCCATGCAGGTCGGCGGAGTTAATCACTCGTGTGATTCCCCGACTGACCCAGTCGACGGGAACCAGATTTTTGCGCTCCTCCCCTTCCAGACCCATCATTTTAAAAATACGCAGTGCATCCGGGGCGATACGAATACCGGTCGCTTCGGCAGCCGGAGCCAGCATCGACATGGACAGCCTCAACGGCAGATAAGGACCGTGGAACGTGCTTGTGTAACCGGTTTTGGAATCGCCGACGATGATGCTGGGCCGCAGAATTGTGGGTGGCGCCTGCAGGTCTGAATTGAGTACCAGTTGTTCGGCCTGGCGTTTGCTGGCTTCATACACATTTCGCGGCTCCGTATCACCGGGGACCGGCGTCTCATAGGCAAGAGATTCGACCTTGCCACAGACGTAGGCCGTGGAAATGTAGAACAGCTGTGGAATCCCCAGGCTCTCGCAGAACTCAACCACATTGTGGGTTCCGTTGAGATTGGAATTCCAGGGTTCATCCCCCGCCGGCTGAAACTTCAGGCTGGCCGCGCTGTGAATCACGGACGAACAGTTCCTGCCTGCCCATCTGAGATCATCGTCGGAAAGACCCAGATTCGGCTGAGTGATATTACCTTCAAGGACTTTTGGGACTGGCATGGGACCGGTTGTTGGTTCCCAGTGCTTCATGACTTCATCAATTCGCTCCGTGGCCGAAGCGGTCCGGCTGGACCGGACGAGCACCGCCAGCGAATGTCCCTGCTGAATCAGATCGCGGATCATGTAGCGACCGAGGAGTCCGGTGGCTCCGGTTAAAAGAATGTGACTCATGCACTGAGTTTCCTGGTGTCTTGTCGCGGGTGCTGTCCGCGGACCGTGTGATTGTTTAACAATGGCGAGGATCTCAACTTTTCAATTCGCCCACGACAGGAGAGAGCCATGGTCAGGGAGCGGACTGATTCCGCTGCGGATGATTGTACCGGGCCGCAGGCGCACTCAACCGGTCTCCTTCTCCTGGAAAGAGGCGAAAAGAGTATTGTTTCTTTCAGAGTGTCAGGCAAAGACAGTCGCACCCCCGTCGACAATGATCGTTTGTCCCTGAATCATGTCACTCATGGGACTGGCGAGATAAGTCACCACGTTCGCAACATCTTCCGGCTGCAGGCGGCGTGCGCCCACGCATGTTCGTGATTCGACGTGCGCAAACATTTCTTCCACGCCTGGGATCATTCGAGCCGAATCCGTTTCCACCAAACCCGCCTGGACGATGTTGACACGCACATCGTGATCGCCCAGTTCCAGTGCCAGGTGACGTGCCACGCTTTCCAATGCGGCCTTGGATCCGCCAATCAGCCCATAGGCCGGAAGTGCTCGATGTGACCCATGACTGCTGAGCCCGATGACCCGAGCGAACCCGTCGGTCTTGTTGAACAGCGGCATGGCTGCCTGTACAAGTGAAATCAACGGTTTCACGTTGGTATTCATGGTCTGTTCGAAGTGTATTTCGCTGGACTTCATCAATTCTCGAAATCCACCCGAAGCGGCATTGCTGACGATGATGTTCAGCTTTCCGAATTCGTCGTCGATGGCTTCCATCATGCAGTCGACGTCGTCACGTGCCGAAACGTCTGCTTTGACGACCATCACGCTCCTGCCCATTTGAGCGATCGTTTCTGCAACGGTTTCCGCAGCCGCCCGTGACTTGGCGTAATTCAAAATCAGATCGGCCCCTGCTTCAGCCAGTCGGATTGCGGTGGCCTTGCCGATGCCACGGGAACTGCCTGTGACGAGTGCTGTCTGTCCGGTTAGATTGATCATGTCTGAATTCCCCAATTCGAAACGAATGATTCGTGGTTTGGTTCAGGTTACGCATAACAAAAAGTGACGTTGGCTCTGTCACCGGCGACCGTCAACAACAGATCGTGCCTGATACGATAGAAGCTCAGATGCACAGCCTGCTGTTGTCCGCGATAGAAACAGACAGCTCGATCGCCATCAAAACTCACGGACCAGCGAGCTGGACGAAATTCGCCTTCGATCCCGGTCGCTTTGAATGTTGCCTCGCGGGCCGACCAGTTCATGGTTGCCGTCAACGCGGGGTTTTCGCTCTTAACAATCTGGAATTGTTCCTGATCCGTCATCCACACGTCGGTAAAGCCATCGGAGGCCGGCCGGATGTGAGCAAGATCAATTCCGATGGTGCGTTCGCTGTCAGTGACTGCGACCGCAACTGTCTGGTCAAGATGTGTGATTGAAATGGTCAGGTCAGCTCTTATTCCATTGACCCGAACAACCGGACGCGATGTCACTCCGCTCGAATCTTCCGAGAGAATCTCGATCTGTCCAATGCCACCCTCACAGGTTGTGTTGCACGCCTGAACCGCCTGCTTTCCCAGCCAGCGTGCGACTTCAAACGAACGTCGCCGCGGACCGGAATTCAGCCGATCTGCCAACTGCGACTCAGCAGGGGTGAGGCATTCGGCCGCTCCTTCTGATTCGGGAGACCCGTCGGACAACCACACCTGGATTGTGTGTGTCGTGGTCGGATTGGAGAGCATTGCAGATGACATGGCTGAATCGGCGAAGACAGCGACTGTAACAGGAGGTGTAAAAGTATAGTTCGGATTTAAAAGCCACCCAGCGTCAACCAACCTGGTTTCACCGGCATGAGTCGCTTCAGAGAAAATCCATGCACCTGCATAAATGTTCGATTTGCCGAATCCTGCAAAACAAAGTCGTAGGTTGTGGTGTCTTCTTTGAACGTCGTGCGGCACTGAAAACCTGCCGTGCAGATTTCGTGTGGCTTCAACATTTTGCCGACAATGATTTCATCGAATGAGTGCGGCAACTCCGGCGTAAATCCGTAGTACAGCCAGGCATCCGAACCGCATCCCACCAGGACACCATCCAGGATGGCTGGATCAATCACCCATTCGGCTTCTGCCGGGAAGTCATCGGCCAGACAGGACGGTCCGGTCTGGAGATGCGCCGTGCCCTGGTACCTCCATGGTGCCAGCTTCTTCAGTGTTTGGAACGACGGCCCATGTTGAATGGGTGCATCTTTTGGATACGGATAGTCCATGAACTCGCCATGAGGTTGCGGAATCGTGGCCTCCATAGGCAGCGTTTCGGTGCCGAGTGCAATGGTCGCCGTCATCGATGCGCGGTCCGCATCGGGCGATTCGAAAAGCTGCACAGCAACATCGTTGCCGGATCGCTGACACCGCACCACCAGCGTGCGGACGTCCGCGCCCATGCACTTGATTCCGGTCACGATCTGCATGTCGCGGATCGCGATGGTGCGTTCGCCGTGCATCGCGAGTACCTCACCGGCTTCAGCCATGATTTCAATGGCCATGACAGCCGGCAGCAATGGTACTTTGTGCAGAGTGTGTTCGCTCAGGAATCGATCCGTCACGGGATTCACGGGCACCGTGACTGCCGCCGAATTTCCTTCGATGTTCACGCCGGCTCGGAGCATCAGAGGTCGAATGACCTTGTCCGGTGAATTTGTTGCTGGCGGTGTGACGGGTTCCACGTTGGAAATTGTTGGCGGCCCTGACGCAGTCGGCGAAGATTTCATTCCGTGGAATTGAACGTCCCTCATACTGACAACAGGAGTGCCATCCGGTGTGAAACAATTGACCGACCAGAATGTTGCGTCGCCTTCTTCACGCGTCATTTCAACGTGAGCGACCAGCTCGTCCTGATCCAGCCGGGCCACATGCATGTCGGCCTGGCCAATGACTGTTGGCAACTGGCTGCTGCCGCGAGCACGATGCAGGATGAGATCCATACTCTGCAGGAATGCATCGAGAATGGCCGGGCGAGCCATCCCATCCGGTGTGTTGACTCCGTTCGGATCTGCAACGCGGAACCAGGCACTGCAGCCTTTGATGCCGGCAATACCCCGCATTCGAGCCAGTGATGGTCCGTGATAAACGGTGCCGACCTGGTTCGGATCAAACTGATCCGGACCAGGGGCCAGTTGTAATTCTTCCCAGGCGGCCGGACGAGGCAGAGGAGTGGCCGGCGCAATCCCCGCCACCGGGTCAACGCCCGTAAGAATGGTGGCCGATGCATAGACCCTGGCAGGGTCAACGATTCGGTTTTTCTGGTCCGTGAATGCACCGACGATTTTGCAGCGGATGATGCCATCTGTTTCGCGGACTGCATGAGCTGTCAGGCGCTGTTTTCCTCCCCGGCAGCGAACCCCGTTAAGAATTCTGTAGTCGCGAATCCCCGTCACAATCCGGCCACTGTCCAGCAGACCGGCAGCCTGTTGGCACACTTCAAGCATGACGGTTCCAGGCACCACGGCGATTCCATCGATCGTGTGGTCGCACAGCATGGGATGTGTGGCCGGATCGAATGAGATTTCCGTCGTCAGTGAATCATCAGACTGATCGATGATCCCGTCCACGAATGCAGAAGTCCGAATCTGGTCTTTGGTGCGGTGCGCCAGATCGATTAAACCTGCGTCCTTTTGATCGGCGTCTTCTGAGCTCCCCCAGACCCGGTCAACAATTGCGACTTCACCATCGAATGCCGCGATGTCAAATTCGTCCAGCAAGTGAGAAATGCCTTCGTCAGGTTCTACAAACTTCAGCCCGGCAGATTCCAAAGCGAATCGACTTTCCGGGCGAGCTGCCATGCCGACTTCGCCCCACGGCGGCCAGTGAATGCCGAAGACACGACAGCCTGGTCGTTCGGTTCCAAATTGCCACGCCATGCGGCACAGCAGATCCGACGACATGGAGTAGTCCGTCTGTCCCAGACCACCAAAGCGTCCGCTCGTCGAACCGAATCCGACGAAATACGACAAGTCATCGTTCGCAGTGTGATCCCACAGCCAGCGAGCCCCGTCGACTTTTGATGAGACCGTCAATCGTACCGAATCTGCTTTCTTACGATCAAATCGCGCGGCTGCCTCAATGCCGGCACCATGAATGACTCCGGTGATCGGTCCATGCAGCTGTCGAACCGACTGCAGCATGCTGGCAACGGAGTCACTGTCGCTGACATCACAGGCATGATAGGTCACGTCGAGACCCTGTTTCCGCAGGTCCTCCAGAGATTTCACCAGGTCGATCTTGCGGTTCAGCGAATTCCACACGTCGATAGGCTTTTGCCCTTCGGCGGCCGCCTTTCGCATGATGTCCTTCTTGAGCTCAGCCATTGCCGTTTCATTGAGACCGATCCAGGCTGGATCCACCTGAGGTTCGGGGCTGCGACCGACCAAATGCAGATGAACGCCGGGAGTACGTCCCAAAGCAGAGGCGATCCGTGCCGTGATGCCGCGGGCCCCGCCGGTCACAACCCATGGCCCGGACAGATCGCCACCGGCCTGACTCATGCTTGACGCGGGCTGTGGTACCATCTGCAGTCGATGTCGTTTGCCTCGAATGGTTCCCACCTCGACCTCGGTCCGGCCGGCAGCAGCTTCTCGACAAAGAGCATCAACCACCAGTCGGGCGGGTTCATCGGTCGGTGCATCCAGCACGATGGCGTTCAGTTCGGCATGTTCGCGAATGATGCCCTTGAAAAGTCCGGCGAGTCCCGCTCCCGAAACATTGCCAATTCGACCGCCGATACCAAAGTCTCCGCCCAGTCGCGTCACAGCAGCCAAAATTGCTTTCGGTGGTGTCGCTTTGCCGTGGGTCTGTGCCCTCAGCTGCACCCATCGCTGGATCACAAAGTATGGTGTGAGGAGCTGCTCATCACGCAGAGTCGCCCAGTCTGCCGGCTGCTCTCCGCTGGACATCATCATGACAAGGTGCTGGATGGGTTGCTGATTCCAGCTCGCTTCGAACGCCGTGATGGCTGTTTCTGAGTCGACAGAAGCCAGGATGATCTCAACGACGCTGCCGTCCGACCGGAGTCGATCGGCCAGTTCCTGAGCGCCGGAGTTGTCACCGAGAATCACCACCTTGCCGGCAAAAGTGGTTCCGGTGGCTTCGACAGAGTCCGGCAACGCTTCCGCCATGGACCGGACAACATACCGCTGCATGACCCGATCACTCTCGGGCACACGATTGAATGGGACCAAAGCAGGAAGACTGGTCACCGCTGGAGCCACCACCGTGCCTGGTGCGTTCGAGCCTTGTTCCGTTGCGACTAGTTTGTCGCTGCTGACATCTGCTCCGTGTTCAGTTGTGCGTCCTGCAGCTTCGAAAAAAAAATCTGTGATTGCCTCCAGTGTCGGAAAATCGTCCAGTGACAAATCAGTGATCTGTCCGGCCAGACTTGTCATCTGATAATGTTCCGCGATCTCTCCCAGCAGCTGTGCTTTGCGGATGCTGTCGATACCAAGGTCGGCTTCCAAATCGGCACTTGGTTCAACCAGCTCTTCCGGATACCCAGTCTGCTCGACGACGAATGCAATTGCGAACGTCATCAATTCTTCTTTGGACACCGTGACCGCTGGTGCTGCTGCATCCGCCGCGGGTGCCGGCATAGCTGCAACGGGACTCGGTGCCATTGCGGCCAGGGGGGCCACGGCCAGGGGGGCCACGGCAACGGGAGCGACTGCCGCCACGGCGGCCGGAGCAACAGCCATCGGTGTGGCTGGAGTAATGGCGGCTGCCGCCACAGGTGGTACAGAGTTTGGTACCGCGAGTGACAGTTCGGGCGCTGGTGATGAATCAGCTTGCACGACGAAAAAGTCGACGATTGAATTCAGTGTCGGGAAGTCATCAAGCGACATGTCGGTGATCTGTGTGGCCAGGCTGGTCATTTGGTAATGCTCAGCAATTTCACCCAGCAATTGCGCTTTGCGAATGCTGTCGATGCCCAGATCGGCTTCCAGATTCGTGTCGAGCTCAACGAGTTCTTCCGGGTAACCGGTCTGTTCGACAACAAAGCTGACGGCAAACTTTGCAAGGTCTTCTCGCGCGATGGTGACGGCTTCGACTCCAGGGGTCGGCTGGGTGACAACGGGAGCGGATGGTGCCGGAGGAGCGGGCACTGAAGGAGAAGACACCGGAGCGGCAACAGACGCCATCGGCGCTGGGTGCGCCGTGGGAGCAACTGGGGAGGCAGCCAGTGCCGCGTCCGGTGAGTCGCAGATGTTCAGGAAAAAATCGATCACAGAATTGAGGTCCGGGAAATCATCAAGCGACAGATCGTTGATGTGGTCCTTAGCCTGTTCGATTTCGAATGTCTCTGTAATCTCACCCATCAGCTGGGCTTTGCGGATGCTGTCCACGCCCAGGTCGGCTTCCAGATTAGCGTCCAGTTCGACCAGTTCCGGCGGATAGCCCGTTTGTTCGACGATGTAGTCCAGTACAAAGGATTCCAGTTTGTCACGGCTGAGAGCCTGCCCGGGTGAAGCTTCCGCCGCAGCGCCGCCAACGTGCTGAGTGATTGTTGCCGTTGCCGTTGCGGCGTGCGGCGTTGAATCTACGCGCGCAGACGTGACGGCGCCAATTGCCTGGCGTGCCATGCCTGGCGCTGGCACGACCGGTTTTGGCACGGGAGAAACGGCCGGAGCGACTCCGTTACTTCGGGGAGCGTGCGCGTTGCCGTTTTGCGATGTCTGCTGGCTCGCGGGGTGGATGCCATTACCGTTGCCATTGCTGGGTCGGGCGGAGCCGTTACTTGACGCGGCGGGTGTCGTGGAGTTTCCAGCCGTCCTGGCTTGTGCTGCCTCCCGCATTTTTGAGCGGCGGCGCTCCGTCGCGTCAATCCAGGTGATTCGGCCTTTGTTCCGGTCGTCATTCATGGAGATGTTCTCCGGCGGAGTGAGGGAGACGGGTGGACGGGGCGTGTTCGATTCCTGAGCGTGCACCGCGGGAGGAGCCGCCGCCAGCGGTTGCGCGGGAGTTGCTGAGTTTGCCGGTGGTGGTTGTGACGTTGATTTCAGTGCGGCTGCAGAGACCATTTCCAGCAGCAACTTCACTCGCGCCTGTTGTTCATGGGCGTGGCCGGGACGAGCGTCCAGTGCCAGGTGCATCACCGGACGCGCGCCG
Source organism: Planctomycetaceae bacterium (assembly GCA_039831615.1). Classification (GTDB taxonomy): domain Bacteria; phylum Planctomycetota; class Planctomycetia; order Planctomycetales; family Planctomycetaceae; genus S139-18. The sequence continues at coordinate 887 of JBDOMX010001028.1, read as the reverse complement.
ATGATTCGACGATTCAGCCGTGTCAGGATCTGACGCGGACCGCTTTCAATAATGATACCGGCATCGCTGGCAATCAGTGTTTCGACGAGTGTTTCCCATCGAACCGGATGCGTCAGTTCGGCAACCAGATTGGCCCGAATGTCTTCCGGCGTCTCCAGCGGCCTGTTGGAACCACAGCTGACGAATCGAATCGTCGGGGGGTTGATCGGAATCTCCTGCAGCGCGGCCGCCATTGGTCCCTGAGCCGCCTGCATCAGTCGACTGTGGTACGGCATCGGCACCCGAATGGTGCGACTCGCATACCCACCGGTTTTCAGCTCTTCGCTGAGCTGATCCAAATCGGAGATGCGGCCGGCGATGATCGTTTGATCAGGCGCATTGTAGCATGCAATGTCACATGGCAGCTGCAGCTTCTGCATCAGCTCCGTGACAGTTTCTGGTGTCGCGGTTGTGGATACCATGGCGGCGTTGGTGACCCCCGCCCCTTCGACCGCATTGGTTCGGTGAATCGTGGCCCGCAGTGCGGCACGAAGATCCCACGCGCCGGCAGCCACCAGAGCCGGAAACTCCCCATAACTGTGGCCCGCAATAAAGTCCGGACGCACACCGGCTTCCTGAAGCGCTGCCCAGGCAGCGAGGTCAGCAAGCAGCACCGCCAACTGTGTGTTAAGCACATGGTTGCCAAGCCCGGCAGCTTCATCCTGCGTCAGGAATTCGAATGAAGGCAGATTCAGCGAAGCCAGCGCCGAATTTGCTTCGTCTATGAACTTCCGCACGGCCGGCGAAACCTGAATCCAGTCAACCAACATTCCGGTGTACTGCGATCCCTGGCCCGAGAAGACAACCGCAAGATGTTTTCCGGATCGGCCCGGTTCGGTGATCAGGAT
>JBDOMX010000558.1:0-2819 GCA_039831615.1 Planctomycetaceae bacterium | reverse complement strand
TTCACACTGAGATTATGTGGAACTTCAGTGGCCGAGTTCCTGGCGGGGCCCTTGAAACGGGCAGCTTGCAGGTTCAATAGTTGGCCTTGATCAAATGGAACCGAACGATTCTGAAATGGAGAGCATTCAGCCCATCTTTTCTGTATAACAAGGTATCGATTTTCATTCGGCATCATGGATAACGAGATGGCGCAGAAGCGTGCAAAACCAACGGTTTTTTCGGGCGTGGCGAACACACAGCGTCCAACAATGGCCGAGCCGACCCCGGACGCGACTAGCGATCCTGCACAGCCTTTCAGGCCCACACTACGCCCCCCGATGGCGATTATAGAGCTTCTGGACGATTGTTCCGACCGCGGTGAAAGTCACAGAGTCCGCACCGATGCCGTAACCATCGGTAGGTCAAATGCTGACATAATCGTGCCTCATGACTCTCAGGTTTCGGGTCTGCATGTGCAGATTTCGCGGCGATTCGAGAGGGGTGCATATCAGTGGTTTCTGAAAGATCTGAGCAGCACAAACGGTACGTTCGTAAAGATTCAGAAAGCTACTTTAGTCCCCGGCGTTCCCTTTATGATTGGTTCATTTCGCTATGTCTTCCGACCGGTCGGTGCGGCAGAACCATCCAGTGTTTCGGACGATCAGTCGGTCGGGACTCAGGGTTGGCAAGCAATCAATCCTGAAGAACTTACCAGATTAAGTGCCGCGATTGTTCGACTGAATCACGATGGCTCCGAGTCTGCCTTTCCGTTGCTCAGCGAAGATCTAATGATTGGCACTGATCCATCTTGCGGCCTGAACATTGCTGATGATCCAGCAGTGAGTGCCGTTCACGCCAGAATTCGTGAAATCGAAGCTGGCCGAGTTTTGGAAGATCAGAAATCTCGAAACGGTATCTGGATTGGGATATCCGAGCGTCGAATCGGTAAATCAGTGGCGTTTCAGATCGGTGAACAGCGAATTCGTTTCAAGGTCATTTGATGAAACTCACTTTCGCGATTGTCCGCCCTGACGGCCGTCCCCCAAAGCCCTACACCGTGGAAGGGGGCGTCATTGTATTCGGTCGCGATGAAGACTGCGAAGTCGTTCTTGATCACGACCATGTGTCGGCGCGACACGCCCAGCTGCAGCAAAACGCTGGTGAGTGGGAATTACATGATCTCGGATCGACAAACGGGACATTGGTCGATGGCATTTCTCTCGACGGCAAAGCCACGGTGAAAGAGGACGCGTCGGTCGGGTTTGGCGCGTCAGGTCCAAGACTTCAAATCTTGAAGCTCGAGCAAACAGAAGACGCTGTCATTGCTTCGGAACGGCCTGACATAGGACCTGCGTCACGTCTTGTGACAGCACTGGTCGCAATGCCTTCGTGGATGAAACCGGCCTTGTTGGGGCTGACTGTAATCATCATTTTGGGATTGGGCCTGTTCTCTCTTAGCAAATCCGGACAGCCCGTGGTGACGACGAGTTACGACGTTCCGTCGAGTGATGAAACTGAAGTGAATGGGGCTACCGATGAAGTTGCTGACGCTAAGCAGGTTCGAACCATCGCAGAAAATCAAAAGGACGTGATTGCTGCCGAAGCTGAGCATCAAGGCGGCCCGCCTGAAACACCAGATCCAAGCGCAATTGCGGATACCGTACGAAATCAAGTGGTCTGGATTGGACTCAAATCGACCGGGCCACAAACCGGGACGTACCCATTTTGTTCTGGCTGGGCCGCATCTCCAACAATGATCATCACCTCAGCTACGATGGCGGAGTCTCTAATCAAGATGTCTGAAGCAACGGTTGTTGTGTACAACGGGTCAGGGGCCGTTTCAGATGTGTCGACCGTGATTTTGCATCCACAATTCGATCCTTCTGATCCTGGCGGTAACGTCAGCAGGCATTACAACGTTGCTGCTCTGCATTTAGAGCAGCCACTTCCAGGTCTCACGTCTGTAAGTGTGGATGTAGAGAGAAATCCGGATACATGGAGAAGAGTTCTCGCAGTCAAAGACCTCGTCTTCTGCGGATACGATATTCCCCAAGACCGACAACCGCTGGAAATTGGACGGTTTCCGGAATTTCGGGGTTCGCATGGCAGAATATCGTCTAAAGACCCGGGGCCTGACCCGCTGAATTCTGTTCCTTTGATAATTGCGACGGCGTCACGTGAGAGCACCAGTTCAGCACACGGTCAACTGGTTGTTTCTGCGACCGGGAAGATTGTAGGCACTCGCGTACACATCAGTAAAAAGTTTAATTTAGTAATCCCAATTGATCGGATCCGTGAGCTGCAAGTCGCTCGTTGAAATAGGCAGCATTGGGTTCAGCCTGAGCTTGGCGGGTCAGCTCTTTCCGACAGGTAAAGACAATGAAGTTAGTATTCTGCTCCATCGCGACTCAGTTGATATTGGTCAGTTCCGTTGCGACTGAAGATGAAACCCGGGCGAACGGAATTATTGGCGATCTGACGATCGAGGATATCGGATACTACCTGCTGAAAGAGAGGACGAACGCGAAACAGTACATCGAAGATGTTCTGGAAGATGCGAAACGTCGAAGGGAGAGCGCAAGCGAGGAACGGATGGCAATGCTGAAGCAGCGCGACGTATTGCAGGAGGAGCTATCCAGGATGCGTAAAGTGCATGATTGGGCAACTGAAGGATTCGACAACGCTGATTCGACGGGATTGACTCGGGCGAGTGGAAACAGCATGCGTGTAAGTCGATGGCGTGAGATTCGGTCACGTGTAATCGATCACTTGGTCAATCTCCCGGCAAGCAACAATGTTGGGCGCATATGGTCCGGTAGTGGTCTGAATGCACTTCTGG
>JBDOMX010000922.1:3165-12534 GCA_039831615.1 Planctomycetaceae bacterium | reverse complement strand
GCGTTCAAGTCTATGCTGTCAGTGGGCGCTTAAAACCGGCCACTGAAGGGCTGGGTATGTTGAACGATTTCAGCACTCGAAGTGCTGGGAGAGGTCAACGTGTCCAACCAGCTCTCAATGGCAGCCGTCACCCCCATGTCAGCCCCATATTCAACTGCCTGTTCGAAATCCGCCACCGCACTGCCTACGTTACCACCCGAAAGCTGAGTTCCAGCACGCTTTAGCAGCAACGGAACGACGCGAGTTGCCAGCTCTGGCACATTTGACAAGGTGCTTGATGGAAGCTGTATGAGAATCTCATTCGGTAATTTTGCGAGCATCACTCCCGGAAGCTCAGCCGTTCCCGGAGGCAGAACTTTAGCGGCATCGGGATCCAGGTCCGCCAGGAGCTTCTGCGTATGTACCGCACTCTTTGAGTCCTGACGCTTCAGCGCATTCAGGCGTTGCGTTTGCAATGCCGCGATCAATGCAGTTTTAGTACTGTTTCTCAGTGATGCGTTCTCATTGAGAGAACTGGCTGTCCGATAATCTGATGTCGCGGACTCCAGATCTCCCTGTCCAACGGAGTCGCCAGCTCTTTTGAGCAACGTGTTGGTGACTCGGAGCATTAATTCGGTTAGTGCGGGCAAACTCGGAAAGTGTTCTTTCACTGGTGAGATTGCCGTCAGGGCTTCTTAGAGATTCGCATCAGTGGAACTCATCTCAAAACCTGCTACCGATAGGTCTGCTACTGCCAAAGAAAGTTCCTTGATATCGAACAGTTGCAGCGAAAGAACGACGGGGAATTGCCGGACAGCGTGACGCTCGATATCGATCCGACAGACGTGGCGACGCACGGCCAGCAGCAACTCACGATGTTCCACGGTTACTACGATCAACACCAGTACTTTCCACAGATCATCACGGAGCCAACCACACAGCACACCTTCTTCGCTCAGTTGCGACATGGCTCAATGCATCCGGCCAGGGGAGCGGACGAGTGTCTGCTGGCCGTCACCAGCCCATTGCGAAAGCAGCGTCCTGACATAGCGATTCACATACGAGCAGACTCTGGTTTTGGATCCCCGGTCCTGTACAAAATGTGCGAAAACGAAGCGTTTTCCTACACCATCGGACTTGCGGGCAACCCGCGACTGGTTCGTGAAGCCGACGAACTGATGAAGACGGCGGTGGCTCAGTTCCAGGAGTCCGGCGAGAAACAGCGGCTGTTCAGCGCGTTTGAATACCGTGCCGATACGTGGAACCGATCGCGTACCGTGATCGCCAAAGCTGAGGCCAGCCGCAATGGCACGAACCTTCGCTTTGTTGTAACCAACCTGTGGGTCGGATCGAGTCGTCATGCGGAAGAGCGTTACGATGACTACATCCAGCGAGGCACCAGCGAACAACGCAACGACGAACTCAAGAATGGACTGTCGATGGACCGACTCAGCTGCCATCGATTCATGGCCAACTTCTGGCGAGTGCTGCTCCATGTGCACGCTTATAACCTGCTGAATGCTTTGCGTGATTCCGACGACATTCCCGTCGAACTGCGACACGCTCAACCGGCGCGTTGGCGATCACGGCTGATCAAAGTCGCCGCCCGCGTCGTGCAGAGTACTCGACGCATTGTGCTGGAACTGTCTACCAGCTGGCCGCACTGGCCGATGTTCGAGGCGGTCGCCGCACGAGCCCTCGCATCCCCCCGTGCTCCCTGACGACAATTTCGTCACGCTGCCAGGAACCCGACAATCCGAAACACTGCATGGGGAAAGGGGCCCTCCGCGCCGACAACGCCCCGAACACTATTCAACCATTTTCAAAGAACGAAATTAGCCGTTGTGAATAATCCGGGCTAGGACGGTTGCAATCAATCCCTACCATGGACATTATGCGAATTGAATTTTTGAAGCGTTGACACCAATACTTTCTGATTCAAAATCATGGGCCTCTACATCGGGATTAGCTGTCTTCACTCGAACTGGCACGGACTTTCTGTTTCAGTCGATTCCGGTGAAGTGAATCACGGCGAGGCAGGAGGGCTACCGAAAATACTGGACAAGTTTTCCGGGTTTGCGGATGTCGAAGCGATCGCGCGGCTCAATGGACGCGGGATTTCCGATAAATCCGTCGGCGAGAGTTGTCCGGAATCAGACTCCCAGATAGACCGTGTCAACCAGGCATTCAACCGTCTCGAAGACGACGGTGTTGGAGAATACTTTATGGAATTGAAACGGGGCCTCTCGTCAAAGATCGCTGGCATTGTACATCCATACACGCTCTCTCAGATCTCTCGCTACGCTCTGATTGCATTTTTCTACGAGGACCCCATTTCCAATTTCGTCAGGGCCGAAAGGAATTCTTTACCCGCAAACGCGAGAGAGGGCAAACCTGCGTTTTGCGCGTTGGAAGCGCCGCTCGCTGTTGTTCTGCAACAGATCGTGAGCGGTGTCATCAGCACAGGGGCAACTGTGGCAGTTGTATCGCCAGGCGTCGACGAATGGGAATTGACGACTGTCAGCTTGTCGTTTATCGACGGTACTCTGAACGGCTCTGTCAAAGCATTCGGGACCTGCTCATTCGCCGCTGCCCCGAATGATGTGGATGTACTGTTGGCGGCAGCAGGAGTCTCGGTGGACGACGTATTACTGGTGGGGAATGTTTCTGAAGCAGTCGTCAAAGTTCAGGATACCATTGCCGGCTGCTCGGTCCGCGCAGTCGCGGAAGTGAACGCCGCCATTGGCGCCGCCATTTATGCTGCACTTTGTGGCGGCGAAGCCGTCAGATGCTCAGAAGGTGCAATCACGGACGTAGAATTCCAGCTGCTCGCTCCATACCCGATCGGGATTTGTCAGATCGCGGCGGCTGAGCAGGATCCGAGCGTTGTGTGGTGTCCCATTATCGAAGCGGGAGACTCGCTGACAGAAACACTTAAACCAGTCAGGGCCGACGAAGCTACCGATGTGTTTCTGGCCGAGTGTCTTTCGAAGTCTCGAGCGCCTGGTGAATGGGTCACGGAAACCTCGGATCTCCGATGGCATTCGCATATTCAGATGCCGGCCGGATCCAACAACAAAGGCAAAACACTTAAAGTTGCAGTCAGCAGTTCAGCAGGATGTCTCAACTACGGATGGAGTGACCAGTTCGCAAGAATCAGTATTTCATAAGTTTCCCAGCAGAAATGTATTGTCCATATCCCAATTGTGAGCCAGGGGACAATTCCTCGACGGAGGAACAGTACTGGCATATTGCTGACGAAGTGTACGTCTGCTCGCGCTGCGGACGTCTTTCCTATCAGTGCGTCGTTCCTGCCTGCACGGCACTCAATCGACCGTACAGCTATTTCTGTCGCAAGTGCGGCAAGTGTCAGTTTCTCAAATCAGCTCCCATCACGGTGTCAGACCGCTGGCATCTCGTCGACCAGTTTGACGATACGTGGAAGTTTCGCTCCGACGAGCCGGAAGCCAATGGACGCCCTCATGAGGTACGCTCAGAGGGATCGGCGACGGTGGCCCACCTGACAGAGAATCTCAATTACACTTCGCGACAGGCTGCATCAAGTGTCATCGGGGAAAGGAATCCCGTTCTGCTGGAGTCCAGATTTCTTGATGGACTGCTGGCCGTTCACCAGGGGCGGGAATCGCTAACGCTGTTGCACCCGTTTCGGGATCTCGCATCGTCAGAGGGTCATCGAGGCCGCAACTTGTGGAGTGTGTCCGAAGGGCAGTTGCTGACGGATGCGGGGTACCAGTTTCCTCAGGTGGAATACGATCCACAGTGGTTTCGTCCGTTTCCACCACAGATCACGCCGGATTCACGGGCCGCATTGTTTTCCACGCCGTACTTCTGTGCCGCAATCGACTTGTGGAGTCTGCCGGGCTGGAACGCGTTAGAATCAGCAAATGCTGAAGTGTTGATCGCCTTTAATCGCAAGTCTCGCATCCGACTGGCCGCGGCTCCTATTCCTCTGACCATCCAGCCGTGGCCGCACAATCAGGCTGCAGCCGGCAGCCTGAAACTGGATCTTCAGCCAAATCGAATCGGCCTTCTCCTTCAGCACAATAACGGAACATATTGGTGGTGTACGCTTAGTCTTAACCGGTTCCTTGCAATCGAATCGGCACCCGCAGAAGGTCGGAAGCAGGTCGAAGATTGCATTAAAAAAGCAGTGTCCGGCAAATCAGATCCGCCAACCGACTCATCGATGCCCGACACCAACACGGGCGGTACGGCTCCGTGGTGTATTCCGTTGTCGATTAAGGGACGTGCGGTCCAGGTCAACTGGTTCGATGACCAGAAGATCGTCTTTTCGTCCCCGCTTGGTCACTGGATCTGGTCTCCGGATGATGCCGCAACCGGGACCGTTCAGCTGTCAGAAACCATCGATCCAGAGGACGGGAGTTCACGCACGCGAGGCCTCTGGGAGCTGCCGGAACCGGATAATCTGGAGATCGATCTGGACGATCCGGTTGTCGATCGAAGTCATTTTTCCTTCCTGCGCCAGAGCGTTTTTGCAACAAGTCGCGGTGAATCCAGGAAGTTTGAAATCGCCTACACGGTGGAACGAAATATCCGGACCAGAAGTGTCTGGCCGGATCGTCATCGAAAGACAATCAGCTGCAGCCCCGTTGAACTCGAGTCCGGCTGCCGAGCACTGATGTCACGGACCACGTCGAACAGCAAGAACAACGAACTGTTGATGGTTCTTCGGGATGACGGTGCGATTTATCGCCGAAAGCACGGACATACGGACGTCGCCGCGCTGGATATTCGGATTGGTGACTTCACGGAAGTTGCGGGGCTTCAATATCGGAACCCGCTGCTCATTGTGGTTCGAAAGGAAGCGAGCGACACGGCGGACCGGTTCACCGTGCAGCTTAGAAGCCTCCGGTATCCCACCGACATTGCCGTTGTCAACGGCCTCTTGCTTCAGGCGGATCCGATTGCATGGTCCAACTTCCTTTTCACGTGCGAAGCAGAAGCTTCCGGAATACGAATCGTCCGACGCGAATTCCCTATTCGGTCGTCTGGCACGAATAAGCATATGAACACGAGAACACGGCTGGGAGTTCTGGCGGATCAGGACTCGAACGACATGGTTATTCCACTCACAGACTGAAAAAGGAAGTCTTCATGAAATACCGGTTAAAGTCGGAATCATTCGGCGTTCTGATTGGGCACGTGACAGTTGTGTTTATCCTGATGTTGTCGCCGCAAAACACGGTGGCGGATGTTAGCGGCAGTTGCATTCTGCAGTTGCCCCTTGCTCAGCTGCCGCCGCCGACAGCGCCAGGCACACCGACCCGGCCAATTGACAGACAGACAATTATCAAGACTGTCGCACTGGCCGCCGGAACCTTGATTATCACTTTTATCTGCTGGTACGTTGCCTACCCAGCAATTCTCCGCAACGGAAAGGCATGGCCAGTTAGCCTGTTCGGAGTCGTCACGGCCGTCGCATGGCTGTCAAGCTGGCTGCTGGGTCTGTACCTGTTCTGGGACAAGCTGACAATCAGCCCGAACGATTTCATGAAGCGAAACGGACTTCGTATTCTGGTCGCGGCAATCGCCGTTGTGTTTGCTTTTGCGTGGACACGCCTCTGGCGTTCACAAAAACGAACTGCGAAGTAACAAGTCGGATCTGAACGAATCAGCGTATACCTCTCACCTGAAACATTCGGGAATAATGACATGGCAGAATTTGGATTTCGCGGCACCACGATTGAAGCAAACAAACCGGATGTCGAACATGTAATTCCCACGCTGATGATCGGCCTTGGAGGGACGGGCAAACAGGTCGTGACGCGCGTACGCAAACGTTTGCATGACAAGTATGGCAGGCCCAGCTTCCCGTTTCTTCGCACCATTGCTTTCGACACGGACGTCCAGACTGCGGACAGTCTGCCGCACGACTGCGAAGAACTGGATTACGCCAATGTGCTGATGACGGCGGCGGAAGGCGAACTGCAAAAAATCGAAATCGGAGGAGACGGCTACAATCTTGCCCGCGAAAGTTTCACTCGGAAGAACGATCTGCGATATCGGCAGTGGATGCATCCGGATTTCTTTGACATCGTGGATGAAACCAGCGTGACGCAGGGTTCCGGCGCATGTCGACAGGCTGGCCGGCTGGCGTTCTTTACTCACTACGGAATGATTCAACAGGTGATCGATAGGGAACTGCACGAGATTCGTGCTTACGTGCAGGACCGGGATCGGCACGAGGACGGCATCCCGTTTGAAGTCGACCGCGATCATATCGACGTCACAATTATCACTTCCATCGCAGGGGGCACCGGGGCCGGCATGTTTATTGACACCGCTTACCTGGTAAAGGACATCCTCAGCTCAATCCCGCATGTCTTTGAGAATAAGTCCAACCGAAGGTTCGACCCGGCCGGAGTGACGTCCCACCTGACGCTGATTGCCGTGATGCCGACAGCATTTGCAGCACAGGATACGGCAAAGAGAGACCGTTTTCGATTGAACGCCTATGCTTCGCTGCTGGAGATGGAGCACTACAATACAGCGCGGCCGGACGACAACGTTTTCCGGGAGAAAAACTCTGACAGGCGAGCCGGTCGGGATCCGATCGAATTTCGCTGCAACTGGAATGGTGAAGGCGAGGTCGCGATTCCCGGACGACCGTGGAATACCTGCTATTTGATTGATGATGTCAACGACAAGAACCGGGGCTCTGAACGCAAGGCATCGGATGTTCAGCAGATGATTGCAGACTACCTCTTCATGGACATCGGAGACAACAAGTTTGCCACTCGAAAAAGATCTCTGCGATCAAACTACTCCGATGTTGGTACAGCGGTCACGTATTCTTCAGTCTACTCAATGGACGCCGAAGAAACATCAACCGGAGCCATCGACCAGAATCGCGAGCTGCTTTACGAGAATCGATATGGATGCTCCTTCAGCTCATTTGGCCTGTCTGAAATCTACATCGACCCGGTCAGCATGCGGAAGGCGGCCAGTTACCGCCTTGCCGCCAACCTCGTCCGCCAGCGCTGGCTTGGCAACGAGTCGGCCATCGCCACCAATACTTACAAGAAGTGGTCTCAGGAAGATCTCTTCTCACCGGATATCAAGAATGAATCGCTCGGCTACAAGCCCGATGATCTCATCGATGAACTGCTGAAGGAAGAAGGAAAGAACTGGCAGGAGTCGATTAGACGCAGCTTTGACAAGCTGTCCACGATGACCCCGAATAACACGGCACCACGTGACCTTCTGAACAAACTGTATGCAGCGCTGACGACGATCAGAGACTCTGTTGATGGCACATTGCCTGCGGAATCGGGAACCGTGCGGCAGACAATGGAGGACCGCCAGCGCGCACTTCGCGGGCACGGAGGGAAACTGGGGCTCCGCGGACGACTTCTGCGGCGAACACGTGATCGCATCAACCAGGTCGGCCTGCGCCCAACACTGAAACTGCTGGAGGAGTATCAGAGCGATCTCAGTAAACAGAAAGATGTGGCCGCGAATCTCGGACGCCAGACTGCGCCAACTCCGGAACAAATCATTGTCCGGCTGGATGATGCTCTGCTGGTTCCTGCTCCCTGCCGCAAGGCGGCGGTCCGAATTGAATTTCAGAAAGCGTGCGAAGCAGGGCGAAGCGCAGCCATCCAATGGTGCCGCGTGGCCGCCGCTGCCCTTCTGGACGGAATCTTCGTCGACGCTCTGAAAATGGTGTCGCTGACGGAAGCGGAATCGCTTGGCAAATCTTATACGGCCTGGCGGGATTTTCTCGACACTCGATCCGGCAACGCCACTGTCTGTGCCGAACTGGATAAGCGTTTCGACCAGACGCGGCAACAACCTAAGACCGATCGCAGGATTCCGTTACTGGCAGACTGGGACGGCGACCGATACGACCGCGAAATCAATACGGAGCTGAAGGATCGGAATCCGGATATCGGTGCTCACCCGAGGCAGGTCGAAATCTTCGACTGGCCTCGTGCTGAGCGCGTCATCCTCACAGAACTGGCCAGGAAGTGGGAAACGACGACCCGGTGCAGCGTTATCGAAAAATGGTACGAGCGGCGGAGGAAGATTGCCACTTCCATGCCGGAGATTGTGGACTCTGCGAAAGTCGCCTGCAGCAAACCGCTGGGCGATGAATTTGGACTTCAGGAGTGTTCCGATGGAAACGTAGCGGCGGAACTTGTGTCCCGCGATGATTGTGATGACCTGCTCGGCAGACTGGTGGATGCCAGCGCGCCCTACCTACCCGGAATTTCCTATCAGGTGCGAAAGAAGATCAAGGTCGTCTGGAAGAACATGATCGGTGTGACGGACGCTTCAGGCAGCAACCATGCTGATACGATTGCTGAGGCAATTCAGAGTCTGTCTCTGGAAGAATCGGACGATCGCGAACGTGATGATTTTAATCCCACGTCTTCGAAATTCGCGTTCGAACCGGCTCAATTGGTTCTGCATCGGGAACTGCGAGGCATCCCGGTGCATTTTTATGACCATCTTGGCAAGCTTCATGGACATTATCACCAGACTTCGATGAATGAAGACCGCAAGACGTGTCACCTGAGTTTTCGTCAGAGTTTCGGGGATCTCCCGGATATCAAGCTGATTGACGCGGACGAATATCAGGACATTGCGAACAATGTGATCGATGTTTACCGTGGTCTGTTGCTGGGCTTCATCAGTGCCGACGAAGACGGCATGTTCGAAGTTGAAGTCAAAGAACGTTTCATGAAACAGGAGATCAGGCTGGGAACGCGAATTGGCAGAATCGTGAAACATGCATGTTGTCGTCAGAACGTGCGCAGCTTCCTGAGCGACCAATGGGACAGCTGGGAAGAACATATTGCCGACGCCAGACACCTTGCAGTGCTCTACAATGCCATCCAGCAGAACATGCAGCGCGTTGTCGACGCTGTCGACGCCGGGGGCGACTCGTCCGACCCAATGACGCCGCCGCCGAAAAACTGCCTGACCAAGCTGCTCAACGAAACAGAAAAGAAACTCTGCAGCGTTGAACACGGAAAAGCATATTTCGAGCTGCTTCGTGAACGGAACTCAATGGACCCTGAATCCAAGGCAGCAGAACGCCGATTCCTGGAAATTTCGGAGCACATTCGCGAAACCTGCCTGAAACCTGCTCACGACGATCTTCCGATCCTGCAGGTCATTCGGGACAACGTCAAGAACGTACGCTTTCCGATTCCGGAGGATCAGAAAGCCACCGATTCAGGGCCCGATACGACGCACGCTGCCGTGAAGGCTGAGTCCGAATGATTCACGGTATCGTGCCTGATTCGTGCGCGAGATTGTCTGATTCCGTGTTTTCCCGGTGTACGTGATGGTTGCTTGAAATGGCGTACGTTAATTGCAATTGCACTGATGCGAAGGATC
>JBDOMX010000922.1:0-3155 GCA_039831615.1 Planctomycetaceae bacterium | reverse complement strand
GAAGGCAAAGGACGGCAGTTTTGAACTGCCGTTGTGTCTGCAATATGCAGATTCCAAGCGCGCCATCCAGCACAGAACTCCGCTGTTTGAGCTGCAGCATCTTCAAACGGGAAATACTCAGTTCTTCGAGGACGGCGTGAAGATCCATCCTGCGTCAGATGAGAAGTCTGCTCTCCGGCTGCAGCTGACTCCAATCGCCAGGTTGCCGGAATCCGGCGTCAACCACCAGTTGGAGGGAGTTCTGGGAGACTTCAGCGAAAAGGTGTTGCGTCTGCACGTTTGTGAGATGCCATCCATACGAATCCAACTCAGCGGCGACGCTATCGAAGCAGATCCGGACTCCGATCGTATTGTGATTACAGAGAGCAGTTCGCTGGATGTGAATCTTGAATTACACGCGGAAGACGGGCCTGTCGTTATTCGGGAGGACGTTGGACGGGACAACATTATTTGCTCTGTCCGCAGGCCCCATGGAACTGACGTTCGAGTCATTCTGAGGCTTCGTGAATTTCTCTCAGCAGGCACGGTGATTTACCCGGGCAGCTGCTGGTCAACCTCGGCCCGGTTCGAGACCGGTGATCTGATAGAGGGAGATATTGTTTCCATCAGGGTTCGTGCCAAGACACATGTCGTCTGGACAGACCCGTCAAAACTGAAGCTGGAACTGGTTAGGATCGATCCCGGACGAATCAATTTCACGCCATCCACACTTCACGTCGATGAGATGTTCCTGGGGGAATGCCGCAGCAACGCGGTTAACGACCTCACCGACAACCCGGAAGGGCTCGACGTTGCTGCCGGCGAACCTGCCGTCATCCGTCGAATTACTGTGAAGAACTGCCGTGCCAAGAAAGTCACGATTGGTCAGCCTGTTAAGTCACAGAAAGCCAGCTGGCTGACCGTACGATGGGCGGACGATGTCAAAGAAGGTGTTTGCAAACCTCATGGGAACCAGTTGGAACTGCAGCCCGGCGATTGCGGTGAGTTGTACATACGTATTGATTTGCGGAACGTGCCCCCGGAAGCTCTGAGTCAAAACGGATCCCTGTCCGCCAAAGTGACCTACCGGGATCTGGAGTCTGATGATGAGGGCAGTGAATTTTCAGTTTTCGTGAACAAGGTCCGGAAAAGACTTCCCTGCCCTCATCCGTTGTGCATCGATTTTGGAAACACGTCTTCATTTGCAGCAATCCGAAATCCGTATGATGCCGACGATAATCCGTGTCCTCCGTGGCTGACTGATGAGATCATATCGGTTCACGATCTCGGAATAACACCCGAACGATTTCCGACGGCACTCTTCTTTGATCACCTGGCGTCGGATCTGAAATCCGCAACCTACAGGATTGGCCATCTCGCCGTGACCGCGTCTGAAAAACATGGGGCACTCGTAACGGATCTGAAACGCTGGATTGGCAATGAAAACCATAATAAAACGGTTGTGGGTCCGCTGGATGAACCGCGAGCATGCGACGTTCCGCGATTGATCGTCTGGTACCTGTTGCGTTTGCTCGAACGCGCGGAGGCAATTCTGAGGCGGTATACGATCACTGAAGTCTGCGTCTCTCACCCCTCAAAGTACACTCTGCAGCGAAGAGAAGCGTTTTTTGAGGTCATTGACGAATTCTGCAGCAGGGCGTCTGCAGAACGTGACGTAAAGGTGCGTCACGTCTTTGCTGCCGGAAGGCAGCAGGAAGCGCCGGATCTAAAGGCACGTCGATACCGGGGAGTTGACGAAGCCAATGCTGTCGCTGTCGGTGCCGTGTTTGACTCAGATGTCAGAAAAATCCTCGCCACGATTGTGAAACCGGAACGCCCCTCGTTCACTGTGGCGAGTTTCGATCTGGGGGGTGGGTCGCTCGACACGGCGATTATCCGGTTTAACGTCCGAAAGGGCCTGATTCGGCTTCCCCGATTCACCACCGAATACCTCGCGATTGGCGGGGATGACCGATTTGGCGGGGATCATGTGACTTTTGTGGTGTTTGATTTGCTGCAGCAACAGATTGCCAAAGCACTACAGCAGGCCGGACTCAACGTACAAAACTGCATGAACTGTATTCCATCGCCGGAACTGAAGGATCGGACAGATCCTGATCGGATTCGAAATTATCAGGTACTTTGGAAACTTGCAGAGGAAATCAAGATTTTCCGATGCACCTACGGTCCGGAACCTGACGCGGGTGCTCTTGAAACGCTGAAGGCAAAACTTGGGCCATTTAGCCAGGACCTCATTCTTGATCCGGGCGACGGTGTCGGTGTGCAGCGCGATGATCGCGTGACGGAAACTTTGCAGTCATGGATGACGTCCGGCGACTATCTTGTGACGCTGGATGAAATTTACGATCACAAAGTAAGTACCGATCTCGCCACTGTTGTGGCGCCTTGGTCCGTACGGTCTCGCATTAAGGAGTGCATTTCCGAATTGGCTGATCTGGCATGTGAACGAGACGTGAAGATCGACCTTGTCATTCGCTGCGGAAAGGGAAGCCGGCTGCCGCTGGTTGATCAGATGCTTGGAGAACTGGATGCGAAAATCCTGCCTGACGCGTCGAGTCCAAGAACCAAGTTTCTTGTTGCGCACGGTCTCGTCAGGTTTCTTGAGGCAGGGCGGGCACGCCACACATTTGCGCGCTCCAGTGATTACACATGTTCTGCATTTTCGATTGGCGAACGTCAGCTTGTGGAAGACAACAGTGTTACTCTCTTTCCGAATTGCTATCCCGTCGATCCACCGGAACCTTCGAATGAGGAGCATTGGCGTGCTCCCAGGGGTTACGACAATGAGGAGCTGACTCTTGATGATTTAAACCAGCATGCAAATCGCATTGAAGTCTTTCGTGTTGATGCCCGACGCACGCCGACACTGCATGGATGGTTTGATCTGACACATCCACCGAATCAAAACATGGACGGGACCGGTGACCCCCTGAGTACAGCATTCCTCGAACAATCCCAGGCGGTCGGACGGGTTCGGTTGAATGGGTCAGAACGCAGCATGGAACTTCGCGTCGATCATGGCGTTCAATGCATTGGGATATGGGAGATGCAGACACCAACGTCCAATCAGAACACAACGTAAGGCAGAGCATGGTTTCTCTTGTGCTGCATAGTGCGAGAGGCAGGGACACGGGCTGGATTTTTCGTTTCTGAGT
>JBDOMX010001183.1:0-12553 GCA_039831615.1 Planctomycetaceae bacterium | reverse complement strand
GACCGACTCATCGTCGATGAATGGATAGAACATACCGGCAGAATTGGAACCGCCACCGACGCAGGCAATGATTTCGTCCGGCAACCGTCCAAGCTTCTCAAGGCATTGATCTCGTGTTTCGATTCCAATCACGGACTGAAAATCACGAACCATCACCGGAAATGGATGCGGGCCAACCACACTACCGAGGATGTAATGGGTGTCGCGGACTGACGACATCCATTCCCGCATGGCTGCATTCACCGCGTCTCCGAGTGTCCGTGATCCTGTCGTCACCGGCCGAACCTCGGCTCCCATCGTCTGCATATTAAACACGTTCAGCTTCTGACGCCGCACATCTTCTTCACCCATGTACACAACGCACGGGATTCCGAAGCGGGCACAAGCCGTCGCAGTTGCGACGCCGTGCTGACCGGCACCGGTTTCCGCGATGACTCGACTCTTTCCCATCCGAATTGTCAGCAGAATCTGGCCGATCGTGTTGTTGATCTTGTGAGCACCCGTGAGGTTCAGGTCCTCTCGTTTGAAGTAAATTCGGGCTCCACGACAGCGTTCGGTCAACCGCTCCGCAAAGTACAGTGGATTTGGTCGACCAACAAAGTCGCGCAGTAAGTCCTTGAATTGTTGATCAAACGCTGGATCGCTCTTGGCTGACTGCCAGGCCTCGGTCAGCTGGTCCAGGGCGTACATCAGTGTCTCAGGCACATATCGACGACCGAATTCGCCAAATCGCCCTCGTTCGTCGGGGACAGAACTGATGGAAGTCGCGGATCCGGTTGCCATGGAGGCTGCATTCTGATGGAGGCCATGATTCGAGTCATTCCATCATGAGCATTTTTTTGACACGGACAAGCTTTGGTCCGGTCGAGCAAGGGAATTCCCACATTGACTGGTGAAGTGCGGTTGGGCCCTTCACGGTGCGGGCAGCCGGGTCTCCAGATGAACCGTCTGATTCTTTGAAACTGACGGTGCGTCAGGCAACTCGAAGTCAACCGTTCCGACACCCACAAATGGCGGCAGACCGGGGCCTATTTCTGCAGCAGCAGCTTGTTATTCCTCGTGAGCATCAGGCGATAGATCTCACCTTCATGCTCAATCAACACCTCGTGCCGCCCCTGAAACAGAGCTGATGCTGAGATCGGCCGCTGGAACTCTGCCCCGTCAGGACGCTGGGAGCGAGGTTTCGAGTCTTCATGTTCGGTCATGCGGCAACAGTCGCAGAAATTGAGTGTCCTGCCAGGAACGATTTCAATACGCGGGAATTCGCTGTGAAGCATCTTCAACTGGCTTGCAGGACGATAAAGCGGACCGTACGATAGTGATATTGAGACTCAGTCGCAACAATCGCGGCGGGCCATTCCACTGAATTTTCGCCAGCCAGCTCACCCGAATCAGCCAGCCAACAATGCTCCCTGCTCGGAAAGCAATCTCATGAAAATAACCGGAAAACGCGGCTTTACGCTGATTGAACTTCTTGTGGTCATCGCGATCATCGCGATTCTGATCTCACTGCTGCTGCCCGCCGTGCAGCAGGCCCGAGAGGCGGCGCGTCGTACTCAGTGCCGAAACAATCTGAAGCAAATCGGCCTGGCACTTCACAATTATCTGGATGCGCACCGTGTCTTCCCGCCCGCCTTCGTGTCTGACGTGCAATCCGGTACGAATACACCTGGTGGTGAATGGTCGATCCATGCAAGGATCCTGCCGTACATTGACCAGGCGAATCTCTACAGTGCGGCAGATCTTGCTCTCGCATATAACCACCCTGCCAACGGTGATATCGCAACGCAACGCATTGCATCTTTCCTGTGCCCCGCTGAAATCAATGACCGGGTCAGAACGGACGGCACGACACCGATCCACTATCCGGTCAGCTATGGCTACAATGGAGGTACCTGGAAAGTCTTTGAGAATGCGACAGGAGTCCCGGGCAACGGGGCATTTGCACCGAACTTCTCATCGCGTCCCCGCGACCTGAGCGACGGAACCAGTAATACGCTCGGATTCTCTGAGGTCAAAGCCTACACGCCGTACAACCGCGACGGTGAGAATGGAACGGCCACGATTCCTTCGACAGCGGCGGAAATTGAGGCTTTAGTTGCTTCGGGTGGTTTGAATATGGCAAACAGTGGGCACACTGAAGGCGTTGATGGCCGCGTTCACCAGACCGGTTTTACCGTGACACTCCCACCCAATTCCGATGTAGTCGTCCCGGGCGGTGAGACGAATGAAGGGGACTACACATCCTGTCGGGAAGACAAATCCTGCTCGACACCCACGTATGCGGCAGTGACTTCCCGCAGCTTTCATACCGGCATCGTCCAGTCGCTCATGATGGACGGCTCCGTTCAGTCGATCAGCGAAAACATCGACCTGACCACCTGGCGAAATCTCGGCCAGCGCAACGACGGAGCTGTAGTAGGTGATTTTTAGGTTGGCTTTGTTTTACCGATGCGCGGACGACATTGCCGCCGTCTGCTGCCCGAGTTCGTGCAGCCATTGTTCAGTCGCGTCATTCATACGCTTCCTGTCACGTTTGTCCGGCTGACACTCGAGTAAGCCCTGTTGCAGAATCCGGACCGCCTCTCGTTTCCGGCCACAGTCATAGTGCGTCAATGCCAGCTGCATGCGGACGACCGGTAGCCGGGGCACTTTCGTCATCGCATGGTTCCACAGAGTGAATGAGTTTTTCCAGACCGGAAGATGCTGGACAGTCACCGACAGAGCAGCGGCCACAACGGTCAGGCACAATGACCAGCGAGTGACTCCTGCAATCAAACGAATCAGGCGGTCCGCGTGACTGAACACTCCACTGAGCATCCAGTCGAGGCCGGTCGCCGCAGTGCCAAAAAACAGGATGCACGGCAAGTACAGATATCGGTCATTCATCAACGTCGTAATGCGGAAGAAATTCAGAACCGGCAACAGCAGCAAAAGGAACGAGACTGCACTCCAAAGCAGCGCAGGGCTGCGATGCCTCGCCCGCCATACAGAGACAGAGATGACCGCCCCTCCAGCAGCTGCCAGGACGACGGAGCCGGCGATATTGGAAGTCGGCGGGTCGTACAGCACACACAGATCCGACGGCCAGACCAACATGCCGATATATTGCCACAGAATGGTCACATCGACCGCCAGAATCTGCAGCAGATTCATCTCGAGGTGCCCCCTGAGGCCTCCCAGCACAGTATGTTGAGCTGCCATGGTTTTTAGGAGCAGCAGCAGGCTCATCAATCCAGGAATGACCTGCCGCACAAGCGATTCACCGAATCTTCGACGCAGGACCACGACGTCGTACAGTAAAACGATCGGTGGCACGACAACAGCGAGCGCCTTGGACATCAATGCTCCGCCCAACCAGAGCACGTACCACAGATCCTGTTTCGCATCGGTCTCTGTCGTTGCGGTTGCGCCGCAAGGCTTAAGCCGAACGATCAAGGCCGCCAGCATGAACGTTGCCGAAAGCAATCCCTTGCGCGATGAGATCCAGGCAACCGTTTCGATTTGCACAGGATGGACCAAAAACAAAGCCGCCGTGAGCCAGCTGACGAACGGATTGCAGGTGAATTTGCGCGTCAGCACAAACACCAGAAGTCCGTTGATGAGATGCAGCAGGACATTCGTGGCGTGATAGCCACCAGGCTGCATTCCCCATAACGTGTGGTCGATCAGCAGAGTGCCAATCGTCGCCGGAGCATAGTTTCGTGTGACCGTCTCCGTGGCGACTCCGTAAAGTGTCGAAGGTGACCAGCTCTTGATCAGGTCATTGTCCCACACGTATGCGGGATCATCCCAGTTGACAAAGTCGAACCACATTGTCGGCCAGAACGCCAACAAACCGATGACGATGAGCGAAACCCATGCGCCATTACGCGGGGACAGCAGGGAACACCTGAATTCCGGTGAATTCATCGGGACGACCAGCCTGAGGGAAACAAATTCGAAGGTTCCCAAACATGTCATCCGGACCGCCGCCAAGCGTTGTCAATACGCGACGCCCTACTGATATTTCCCTTGCGTTTCCCCACAGAACCGATGCGACCGCTACAGATCTGCCACTCCACGACTGGTCTGCAGGTGAACACCGCACTGAAACCGGGCTGATTTGCGTCGAACAGAGCAGGAGTGCTCAACGACCTTCGCTGCCCGGTTCGTCATGGATCGCTGCTGTCGAGCACCTTTCCAGACAACCTGCAATGATGACCCGTACGTTCACCGGGCTCGACTGATGATCCTAGTTCGCCGGGTCACTTCTTGGATAGGAGCCAAGGACCTCAAGTCGGTCGGCCATGGCTTCCAAATCTCTGATGGCCTTACGGATCTTTGTGTCGCTGACGTGCCCTTCAAAATCCAGAAAGAACAAGTAGCCGGATTCAGGAGCCCGCAGCGGAAAAGATTCAATCCACGTCAGGTTGACGCGGCACTTCTTAAACACAGTCAACGCATCCGAAAGTGCCCCCGGCTTGTGCGAAATCTGCAGGAGAACCGCAGTTCGGTCGGAGCCAGTGGGTTCGGCAATGGAATCCCCAATGACCGCGAATCGGGTGATGTTGTTTTGATTGTCCTCAATGTTTTCCGCAACGATCTGGACTTCATACTGAACCGCCGCCTGCTGGCTTGCCACGGCCGCAGCTCCCGGTTTTTCACGAGCCAGCTGAGCGGCCGTCGATGTGCTGGTTACTTCGATCAGCCTTGCCTGCGGCATATTACGAGCCAGCCAGTCGCGACACTGAGATAGCGCCTGGGGCTTGCTGTAGATTTCATTGATCTCGCTGCGATCACAACGTGCCAGCAGATTGTGATGAACGTGGAGCTGAATTTCGCCGCAGATTCGCAACGGCAGGCGAGTAAACATGTCGAGCGTGTCGACGATCCGACCATCGGTGCTGTTTTCAATTGGCACCAGCCCAAAATCAACATGCCCGCGATTTACTTCGTCGAAAACCGTGGCGATTGTACTGACAGGAACCAAATCTGCCGACTGGCCAAAACGATAAATTGCAGCGAGATGTGTGAAGCTGTAGGCAGGCCCAAGGTATGCAATTCGCGTGCGACGGACACGCTGACGGCTCGCACTCAGAATGGTACGAAAAACTGCTTTCAACTCTGACGAATCCAGAGGGCCTTTGTTCGAAGTCTCCAGCAATTGCCAGAGCCGAGCATCGTCGCTCAGGTCAAACATCGCCTTGGTTGGTATTTCTGACTCGCCCGCTCGACTCAGAAACAACTTCGTGCGTTCATTCAGCAGCTCGATCAGCAGATGATCGACTTCAGCGAGTCGATCATCCTGTGACTGCAACTTTGTTTTCTGTGGCGTCGCAGCGGGTTGCGACGTGGCCGAGGCGGCCGGCTTGCGACGAGCTGCCTTTTTCTTTGTGGCCGGCTTTTTCTTTGCGGCCGGTTTTTTCCGGGCAACTTTCCTGGAGGCGACCGCGGCTCGAGATGTCTTCTTTTTCTTGGCCATATTCATACTCTGTCACCGACAGGAGGGTCGGCGGTTGCAATCGGGCTGGCTCAAAAAGAGCAGTTGGAAGGAATCAGACTTTCCGCGGTATTGACCACCGTGTTCGGCCGCAAACCAGCCGAGTGGCGCTCACAAAATGCTTCGTCGGGGAAATATGACCGTGCCACATGACCGACAACGCGGCCAGTAAATCGTGCAGTACACAAGGATTGGGAATCGAAAACTCAGGAACACTAGGGTGAGCCCTGACAGTTCCGGCCGGTCGAATCTGTCCAAATGGGCTGTTGAGGATGGGTCCCCCTGCCTGAATGCAGTCGCTTCGCCTGAGTCCCGCCGAGCTTGTACTGGTCACAAAATCGAGTGTCAAGTACCTTGCAACCAGGCTTGGTCAGACACCCCCTAAATGCAGCCTCTCAAATGGTTTTAGTGAACCCGGAACTTCTCAACAGGAATCTCAACTGCCACTGTGACACGTCCACGACAGGTGAATGGAATGCCATTGTGGCACGTCCCGTCGAGCCAGTCAGTCGCAAAGTCGCTGCCAGTCTGGCACAGCAACCATCGGTCTGCATCGGCCGAGGTCATGCAAACCATTGACACAGAATGACTTGCAACATTCGTATGGATTTCGGCACGGCGGATGCTAGGAGTGAGACAAATGGCGGAGTTCACTTTCCCTGACAAGGTCAGCGACGATCCTTCGCTTTTGGGCCGGCTCGCGTCGAAAACGCTCAATCTGGTGAACGAATGACTGAATCAATGAGTTTCACCGGAAATCCATACAACGACAAGATTGCTCATCGAGCCTTGGGAGGACTGAACGATGCAGGGTGAAAAAATCATTGGGATCGACCTGGGAACAACCAACTCTGTGGTTTCCATCATGGAAGGTGGCGAACCGCGCGTGATTGCCAATCAGGAAGGTGCGAGGACGACGCCAAGTGTCGTCGCCTACACCGACAAAGGCGAGACGTTGGTAGGTGATCCCGCTAAGCGTCAGGCGGTCACGAATCCAACGAATACGATCTACTCAATTAAGCGATTCATGGGCCGACGCCACAGTGAAGTGCAGTCGGAGGAAAAAATTGTTCCGTACAACGTCATCGGCGGAGACAATGATTATGTGAAAGTCGATGTTTCGGGCAAGGAACATACCCCGCCGGAAATCTCGGCGCTCATCCTGCGCAAGCTGAAACAGGCTGCGGAAAGCTACCTGGGACATACGGTGAACAAAGCCGTGATCACCGTTCCGGCATATTTTAATGACGCGCAGCGCCAAGCCACCAAGGACGCCGGACAGATTGCCGGCCTTGAAGTGGCGCGTATCATCAATGAACCCACAGCGGCCGCTTTGGCCTATGGCCTCGAAAAAAAGTCGGACGAAAAAATCGTGGTGTTCGACCTTGGAGGTGGAACGTTCGACGTGTCAATTCTGGAAGTTGGTGACGAGCTCGTCGAAGTGCTCAGTACAAACGGCGATACGCATCTGGGTGGTGATGACTTTGACGAAGTGCTGATTGACTACCTTGCCGCTGAATTCAAGAAGACCGACGGAATCGATCTTCGTAGTGATCCAATGGCGCTCCAGCGTCTTCGCGAGGCCGCAGAAAAAGCAAAGAAGGAGCTGTCGACTCAGCAGCGAACCGACATCAACCTGCCGTTCATTACTGCTGATGCTTCCGGAGCCAAACACCTTCAGCTGCCCATCACTCGAGCCCAGTTTGAAGAATTGATCGATCCACTCGTGGAACGTTGTCGCAATCCGGTCCGGAACGCACTTAAGGACGCCAAGCTGGATCCATCGCAGATCAATGAAGTTGTACTGGTCGGCGGATCAACTCGAGTTCCGAAAGTCCTGGCCTTCGTCAAGGAAATCTTTGGGAAGGATCCGCATCAGGGTGTCAACCCGGACGAAGTTGTTTCATTGGGGGCCGCCATTCAGGGCGGAATCATTTCAGGCGATGTCAAGGACGTGGTCCTTTTGGATGTGACTCCGCTGTCGCTCGGGATCGAGACCGAAGGCGGTATCATGACGACACTGGTCGAACGTAACACGACAATTCCCACGACAAAATCGGAGACGTTTTCGACGGCAGCTGATAATCAGCCGGCCGTGACCGTCCGGGTTTTTCAGGGCGAGCGCCGAATGGCCTCAGACAACCGCCTGCTGGATCAGTTTGACCTGTCGGACATCCCTCCGGCACCGCGAGGTGTACCGCAGATCGAAGTCAAATTTGACATTGATGTTAACGGGATCCTGAACGTCTCTGCGAAGGACAAAGCAACCGGCAAGGAGCACTCCATTCAGATCAAGCAGTCGAGCGGCCTGTCCGATGAGGAAATTGACCGAATGAAAAAGGACGCGGAAGCCCACGCGGAAGAAGACAAACAAAAGGAAGAGTTGGCAAAAGCAAAGAATCAGGCTTCTACGCTGGTGAACGCTACGGAGAAAACCCTCAAGGAACATGCCGACAAACTCGATGACAGCTCGAAATCGGCCATCGAAGCGTCAATCGAAAAGGTAAAATCTGCCGCCGAAGGTGACGACGCGGCTGCGATCAACAGTGCCCTGGAAGAATTGACGCAGGCCGGTCAGGCACTGTACCAACACATGGCTGCTGACGCGGAATCCAGCGGAGCAGCACCGGAGCCGACCGATGCGGCGGCCTCGTCCTCGGACGACGACGATGTGATCGACGCAGAGTTCGAAAAGAAAGAGGTGTAGTGCGTCGGACTCGGATAGCACGGCGGTGCGACCAGGTCGCACCGCCACCGACATCCCAATCCAGCATTGCGCACCCGGAACCATCGACGAATCCAATTAATCGCCGCGCCGCGGTCATTTGATGGCGCGCCGCGATGGACGCCACTGAACCCCACCAAAGAGGGGTTTGCCCTGCGCGGTGCGGGGCACCCAGCAGTCAACAGTCCGAAACATCAGGGGAGAAAAATCGATGGCATTCGATCCGGAAAAACTGACCGTAAAAGCGCAACAGGCCCTGCAGCGTGCTCAGGAACTGGCGGAATCACGACAGCACAGCATCCTGCGACCACTTCATGTGCTGAAATCGCTTCTCGATGAATCCGATGGCATCATGACGCCACTACTGCATCGTATGGGGGCCAACAAAGGACAGCTGGCTGAGATTGTCGACAATGAACTGGACCGGTTGCCTCAAAGTACCGGCCATACCGAATCCGCCGGCGCCGGACCTGAAACTGTCAAGCTTCTCAACGCCGCCCAAACTCAGGCGCGACTGATGAAGGACGAGTTTCTGTCCACCGAACATCTGCTAATCGCGTTAACTCAGGTAGATGACCAGGCCAAACGTCTGCTTGAGATGCACGCAGTCGACGAAAAGGACATTCTTACGGCCCTCAAAGAGATCCGAGGCAGTCAGACCATCACCGATGTGAATCCGGAAGACAAGTTCATGGCCCTCGAAAAATATGGCCGTGATTTGGTGGAACTTGCGCGGCAGGGCAAAGTCGATCCAGTGATTGGTCGCGATACGGAGATTCGGCGCGTGATTCAGGTCCTGTCGCGGCGAAGGAAAAACAATCCCGTGCTGATCGGCGAACCGGGCGTTGGCAAGACCGCCATTGTCGAAGGACTGGCTCATCGGATTGTGCTCGGTGATGTGCCACAGAACCTGAAGGAAAAACAGATCTTTGCGCTCGACATGGGATCGTTGATCGCGGGCGCCAAGTTTCGTGGTGAATTCGAGGACCGACTGAAAGCTGTCCTGAAAGAAGTCCAGGATTCCGATGGACGCATCATCATGTTCATCGACGAGCTGCATACCGTTGTGGGCGCCGGCGCCAGTGAGGGGGCAATGGATGCTTCCAATCTCCTGAAGCCGGCACTCGCACGAGGTGACCTGCACTGTGTGGGTGCGACAACCCTGGATGAGTACCGCAAGTACATCGAAAAAGATGCTGCCCTGGAACGTCGCTTTCAACCGGTAATGGTGCACGAACCGTCGGTCGAAGACACAATTTCAATTCTGCGCGGTCTGAAAGATCGGTACGAAACCCACCATGGCGTCCGTATCACGGACGATGCCATCATCTCAGCCGCAACGATGTCGGATCGATATATTGGTGATCGTTTTCTCCCGGATAAAGCGATCGATCTGATCGATGAAGCAGCCAGTCGGCTGCGAATGGAAATCGATTCGATGCCTGCGGAAGTCGATGAAGCAACGCGTCAATTGACAAGAATGCAGATTGAAGCCACAGCTCTCGAACGGGAAAGCAGTGAGGAGAGTCGCGCGCGTCTGGTCGAGCTGCGAAAGCAGATCGCTGAAAGCAGGGAAGAAACTGATCAGCTGAAAGCGCGCTGGGAGGCCGAAAAGCACGTGCTGTCCGGACTGCGTCCCCTGAAGGAGGAGATTGAACAGCTAAGAGCCGGCTATACGCGAGCTTTCTCTCAGGCACAGCAAACGAACCGGAATGAAGACTTTCAGCAGGCGTTTGAAGCCGAACAGGCACTGAAAGAAAAAGAAACCGAATTGACACAGTTGGAATCACGATCTCTGGAACTGGCAGACAGCCCCGATGAGCGCCTGTTGCGCGAAGACATCACGCAGGAAGACATCGCTCGAGTTGTCAGTTTGTGGACCGGAATCCCGGTAGCCCGCATGATGCAGGGAGAAAGGGAAAAACTCCTGAGGATGGAAGACGAAATCCACAAGCGGATGATCAATCAGCACGAAGCAGTGACGGCGGTGGCCAACGCGGTACGGCGGGCACGATCCGGCATGCAGGATGCCAATCGCCCGATTGGTTCGTTCATCTTTCCGGGTCCGACCGGCGTTGGAAAAACCGAGTTGTGCAAGGCGCTGGCAGAATTCATGTTCGACGATGAACGCAGTATGGTGCGGATCGATATGAGCGAATTCATGGAAGCACATTCTGTCGCTCGCATGATCGGGGCACCTCCGGGATACGTCGGTTACGAAGAAGGCGGGCGACTGACTGAAGCCGTGCGCCGCAACCCGTA
Source organism: Planctomycetaceae bacterium (assembly GCA_039831615.1). Classification (GTDB taxonomy): domain Bacteria; phylum Planctomycetota; class Planctomycetia; order Planctomycetales; family Planctomycetaceae; genus S139-18. Next base: position 2,084 of record JBDOMX010001183.1, on the reverse strand, counting down.
CTGCGTGATACTGCTTGATGAGATCGAGAAGGCCCACCGTGACGTTTTCAACGTACTGCTGCAGTTGCTGGACGACGGGCGACTGACCGATGGCCAGGGGCGCACGGTGGACTTCACCAATACGATCGTGGTGATGACCTCCAATATTGGCAGCCAAAAGATCATGGAAATGGCCGAATCAAATGATCAGGAGTCGATTCGAAGTACTGTTGAGGAGGCCCTGCGTCGAGAGTTCCTGCCTGAATTTCTGAACCGAGTCGATGAGATCATTGTGTTTCATCCGCTCGGCCGGCGGGAGATCCGTGAGATTGTTGACCTGCAGATTGATCGTTTGATTCGGCAGATGGACGAGGCCGGTTATCAATTGTCTGTCAGCGAGAACGCCCGTCAACTGGTCGCCACTGAAGGATATGACCCGACTTACGGAGCACGGCCGCTGAAACGAGTGATCCAGCAGCGTTTGCAAAACGCCCTGGCCAACGAGATCCTCTCTGATCGTTTTGCCGAGGGAGATTCGATTGACATTGACGCGACTGCAGACGGCTTCGTGTTTACCGGTACAGTGAACTGACCACTGTGAACTGATCACTGTGTGTCCGGTAGAATTTTCACGATCGACATTTTCTGATCAGCGCCGGCGGCCTGAACCAACCGATTTGCCGGCAGTGCCGGCCGCCGGTTCAGTGCAACAACATGCCTGAAAGCGGCGACGCAGCGCGGTGCACCTGATTCGTGTTGGCCTTTCAGTCCGGATTCATCTTCTGCCGTTTAATCCAATGCCTGTCGACACTCTGACAGTATCAGGCCTGACTGGATAGACTGTCGTCTCTGTTGTCTGCCAGTGCCACTGTTGAAGCAGGTGGGCAATTGAGTGGGATTCACGGGCGATTCCGGATCCGGATTGGAACCAATCATGACTTTTCTTTGGTCTCAAAGACTGCGGCTGAGCAAGGTCGCGGCGCTCATCACTGCCATCCTCCTGGGCAACCGCTGCCTGTCCGCCGATCACCCCGCGGAAAAACTGCTCTCACGAGATAACCTGGTAGCCTGGTGCATCGTCCCATTTGATGCTTCCCAACGATCCCCGGGGCAGCGTGCGACCATGGTCAAGGGACTGGGGATATCAAGAATTGCCTATGACTGGCGGGCCCGGCATGTGGCTGAGTTTGAAGACGAGATTCTGCAATACAAGAAGCACGGCCTGGAGTTCTTTGCGTTCTGGAGCTGGCACGATTCGTTTGAGCCACTCATCAAAAAGCACGACATCCATCCACAGATCTGGACCATGCTGCCGAATCCCCCGGCAACCGATCAGGCAGAGCGGGTGCGTGAAACTGCTGAAGGATTGCTGTGGCTGGTTGAAAAGACCGCGGCGCTGGATTGCCAACTGGCACTCTATAATCATGGCGGCTGGGGCGGCGAACCGATCAACATGGCAGCCGTCTGCGAATATCTCCGCGAGAATCACAACGCCGGTCATGTGGGAATTGTGTACAACTTCCATCATGGCCACGAGCACATCAGCGAATTCGAATTCCACTTCAAGAGGATGCGGCCGTACCTGTTGTGCGTGAATATCAATGGCATGGCGGAAGCGGATGTCGTGCGCGGCGGACGCGACAAGATCCTCACGGTCGGCAAAGGCCGACACGAAACCACAATGCTGCAGATCGTTCTCGCCAGCGGCTACGGTGGCCCGATCGGGATCCTTGATCACCAATCAAACCGCGATTCTGAAGAGGTCCTTCTGGAAAATCTGGCGGGCCTGGAAGCCGTCAGAACAAAGTTGACTCGCAGCGAGTGATTCACGGTGTATGTCGCACGACTCGGCAGGGCGCACCACCCTTTCCAGCAGTTGCCGAAGTGTCGTGGCGGGTTCTGGCTCGCGGGGGCCAATGGATGGTGGGCCCTGGCACTCCCGCCGCGGCCACGAATCAGCATCATACGCTGTAGATCTCTAACCCAAGTTCCCCAGTTCGGATCGGGCGGGCAGTGTTTTTCCTGATTTGAGTTGAATAGTTTCCACTACATTTTCCTTTGGATTATTTTCGAGGGCAGCTTGAGCCGCAGTTTCTCCAGAAGGA
>JBDOMX010000811.1:0-12560 GCA_039831615.1 Planctomycetaceae bacterium | reverse complement strand
TCTGAATCAGAACCACCTGCAGCGTATGATTGACCAGCACGTGACGTTTCAGAATTGTCCACACAGAAACGCGAAGCATCCGGGTCGTCTCGATGAATGTCTCATTGTTCAGGACGGCAAGTTCACTTCGCAGAGACCGGTACAGATGCGTGGTGAACAGCATGCCGGTCACAGCAAACATCTTCCACACGATGGAATCATCATCGAAGTAGCTGACCGCAGCCAGAATAATGATAAGCTTGGGAATGCTGTCGATCAGTTCCGTCAGCGCGTCAATGATCCAGATCAGCGAGCGCATGATGAACGCTGGCACTCCCCTGTCGACTGTTTTCGTGATCACGCTCAGGCAGCTCGCTGGAACCACGACAACGACAATCAGCAACAGCGCCGCAACCAATGGGCCAATCTGTTGACGGAAACCGGTCTGCAGTGTGTAAAGGACTCCGTTGCCCAGTTTGTTTGTGCCCAGTATATAGTTGGGCCCGGGCAGCTGCATTCCGGTGGCCGGAATCGGATTCGGAGTCCGACACAGCCCCCATGTAAACAGAACTACGACGGTCGCAGCCGCCGACAGAATCCACAAAGTGTGGACATAGTTCAGTCGATCCATGCGAATGAACGTCAGTGCGCGGCTGATCAGTCGATTTCGACCGCTGCGCACGGCCGGTTTCGGCAGGACGTAATAAGTCTGTTCCGGATTGGCCGGCAGTTGGGACTCAGGTGTTTCCTTTCGGATGGTTGTTTCCGTCGCTGAACCCGAATCGGCCGGCAGCGGCAATTTGTCGGCGGAATCAGCGTTGTCGTGAAGCGCCCGTACCTTGCGCTGCCGTGTGCGCAGATGCGGCATCAGAATCCACGTTCCGACGGAATTCAGCAGAAAGAAGAATCGACTTACGATCAGGCCGTAGCCGCACGCCCAATACAGAAGAGCGGGGTCCGGACGCGGGTCGAAGATGGCGTGTTGAACGGCAACACCCAGACCTGGTCTGTGAAACAGAATTTCGACGGCAATGGTTCCTCCCATCAGGTGCGGAATTCTTGCTCCAACCGCAGCCAGCAGACCAACCATCACGCGCGGCAGCGCAGTGAACCACGTGTTTCGCCCCAGTGCCGTCAGTAGCCGCGCATGCGGGCTGCTGCGTTCACGGACAAATAGATCGGTCGTCACGGACGTCAGCGATACCAGATTCAGATCACCGAACGCTAGGGCTAAAGCTGGCCAGATGACGGAAACGTCTGTGGGAACACCGACAAATTTCGGTCCGCGAATCACAGACCAGATCAGAACGGGCCACAGAAACGAAGGCAGGCAGCTGACGGCGGCAAGCATCGGCTGCAGCGCGGTCAGTCTTCGGTTTCCCGCCTGCAGTGCCCCCAGCACCAGTGATATGACTGTCAGAATCGCGACGGCCAGAAACACAACCATCGTTGTGTCCGCCGCCAATGTGAGAAATACAGCCGCAATGGGCCGATTGTCGGCGCCCAGGTGAATTCGTGACAGAAAGTCCAGCAGGCCGATCTGCTGCTGCGGGAGAAGAACTTTAGCCATCAATCCCATACTGAGCAGAATCGCCAAGGCAAGGGCCAGGGTTCTGAGGATTTCTGTAGTCAGAATTCGGAACATGAAACGACCTCCGCGGACAGCTTAACGACGACCGATGACAGTCGGTGGTTTCAGGTACCATGTCTGAGGTTCACGGAACAGACGGTTCCGGTCAACCGGCAGGTCTCGATCGTGACCTTCGTCGTCCTTTGAAATCAGGCGGTCCGTATGAACGACAAAGCTGTCCAGTTGCCACAGAGGAATGACGGGGAGTTCGTTGTAAAAATGCAGGTGGATCTGGTTCTGAAGCGTCCAGACAGCCGGGCCCAGATTGGCGTTGCGCAGATCGCCAAACAGTTGAACAAGTCTCTGCGGTGCATAGCCTGTATAGTTCGATCGTCCCCGACCTGTGGCGGCGGGATCGAACAATCCGGCCAGATTGAAAATGACATTGGTATGTTTGATCTCCCAGTAGGCAATGTCAAAGTCATGGTCCATCCCAACCTTTTTCTGCATCGTTTGGGGCAACTGTGGAGAAAGTCGGACTTTGAGTCCCGCGGCAGCAAGATCTTTCCTGATCGAATCCATGGCTCCGGCAACGGCGTTGTCTCCCTTGGCATACAGGATCTGCAGTTCCGGCACAGGAGGCAGACTGCTGATTATACGTTTGGCCTGGTCGGTATTCTTGTCCCTGACCTGAAGACCTGGGTCATAGGCTCGAGAATGGGCGGGAAACGGTCCGGTGACAATGGTATGGGCCACGCCTGCACCGCCAGCACCAAACCAGCGGTTCAGAATCTCCTGCCGGCCCAAAGCCAGAAGGATGGCCTGCCTTAGTCTTCTGTCCTGAAGTTGACTGCGTCTGTGATTAATAGCCAGCACCCAGACACTGTCAGTTTGAAAGGGTCTCGTGACCAGTCCGGTTGACGTTTTCAGACGGACCAGTTGGATGGGACTGGGATCAGAAATCATCTCAATCCGTCCGGAAACCAGATCACTGATCGCAGCTCCGGTGCCTTTTTTATCGTAACGGTGAAACCGAATCTGTTTCAGCCACGGTCGTCCTGCGTTTTGTTCTCGATACGAAGGATTGGCTTCGACCTGTGCTACAACGGGAAACGCGGGCGCGGACACACGAAATGGACCGGTACCGACCGGATCGCGACAAAAACGATCTGTCTTCGAGGGCACACGTGGTAGCAAGTGTTTGGGAAGTACGGAAACCGCCAGGAGACTCAATGGGTTCGGCGACTCGCGAGTCCAGATTGTCACTCCGAACGGAGAATCCCGGCTCAGTTCTGCTTTGGGAACCATTCTGGCCCATTCCGGATCAAATACGGGCGACTTCTCATCGCGCAGCAGTTGAAGTGATTGAACGATATCACTTCCGGTGACGGGTCTGCCGTCCGAGAATTTCTGGCCTTTACGTATCGTCACGTCGTAGGCGTACATTCCGTTCTGAAAGCCTGCACGCTGCCGATACGATTCCACGAGGGGACCGGGGCCGAATTCCACTCCGTTTCCGGACGGTTCCATGATGCGTTCAAACACCAGATTGCCGACATGCCGTTCGGTATCCAGCCGAGCGTGAAACGGGTCGAAGGACGTCGGCTTTTCGTAGGCCGCAATTGTCAGAACCTGAAAGTGCCGCATAATATCCGCTGCTCTTTTCTGCAGGTTGTCGTTGGGTTCCGGAAACATTCGGATGGCTTTCATTGCTTCATTCAGGGCCCGCTGAGAACGGCCTGATTTGAGAGCGTCTTCCGCATCGGACATTGCGCGGGCACTATCGGTGCGAAGTCTGGCCAGCATCTGATTCGGTTTCGCCGAACTCGCGTAGTATTTTGTGATTCGTTTCAGGGCGGAAATACATTCTTCGTAACGCCCGCTGACATAGGCGGAATTCGCCTGAGTCATGAATGTGTCCGTACTGACCTTCTGCAGTCCGCCCAGCTTCGGATTCACTTCCAGCAGTTGGCTGATAATGTTGATCCCGATTTCCTCAGATTCCGGTCGTTTCAGAAAATCGGATGCCTGTTGCAGACGTGTTTCCTGAACCAGCCGAGTGATCTCCCTGGGCTTCCACTGAGCATTGAATTCGGAGATTTTCTTCAGGACGCGGATCGCCATCTCAAATTCGTTCCGATCGATCAGTCGACGGGCCTCCTGAGTTGCTCGGGTTTCCCAATAGGTTACTGTTTTAAAACGAGACGGACCGTACTGGCGTACATCCGCCGGTGTCACAAACGGGGCAATTCGAAGCTCACGGACCTTCTTTCCGCGGAGCAGAGTTTGAAGAGACGTGCCGCGGACAGCTTTCGCGATGTGATTGGTCCAGCCGGGATCTGCCGTCAGAATTCTGCCGTCCGGAATAGAGAATATAAAAATGTCGCATATCATGAACCGCATCGATACGGCCCCAGTGACCGAATCTTTGCTGGACTCAAATACCGGAGGAACCACCCTCTCATCAGCCGCGACCGTCTGTAGCGCGTTCAGCTGCAATGTCAGCATGACGATGATCGCGGCGCAGAACCTGAGCCGGGAGATGGCCGAAAACAACAGATCGGCAGTGCGACAACAGCGGGCCGACATTCGCCGCAGCCTCTTTGACATATCTTCAACAGACAGACAGACGGTCCGTGACAGACACATCGGCGAGTGTTCTGTCTTCTCGTTCATTTAATGTCCCCCTTCGACAATTCCCGGTAGATTATCGCCTCCGGCATCTGTTCGGCATCAGCAGCCCGGGCCATGTTGCGGAACACGTGTCCGAGCAGAGCCCCGTGTTCTTGCAGCGAACCAATCCCGGCAAGACGGTTGATGGCGGACTGAAACTGAGACAATGCTGCAAAAGAATATCCTTCCTGCAGCATATAGACACCGATGTTGTTGATCATCTTAACCTGTTCTATTTCGTCGGTTACATACTGCCTCAATGTCGTCAGAATTCGCAGCGTGTCGCGTTGTTCAGTGGTTAGGTCCTGTTGCAGATCTGACAGTCCGGTATAGTCGGCCATCTGCAGACGGACGGGACCAGGCAATACGTCGCCTAAGTCGGACTGGAATTGCGCAAGATGGCTGCGAATCCCAAATGCATCCAGCGGGTTCAGTTGTCCAGCCAGACGGAATTCGCGGGCGGCCTGTTCTTTCTGACCTTTCTGTAGTAGGGCAAACGCCAGATTCAGGTGAGCCGGGGCAAATGCCGGTTCCGCCAGAATCGCGGCTTTCCAGTATCGGATCGCAGCTTCCGGCTGCTTACGCTGCCAGAAGTAGTTGCCCCAGAGGTGTGGGAGGACGGGGTCCCTGAATATTCCCCGGGTCTCACTGGTCTTTCGCAACAGCCTGTCCTTATCGAGCGTCCCGTTGCGTGAAACTTCTTCTGTCCGTTCAAGATAATATCGCGGAAAACCAATATCGACGGTTATGGTTTCGACTGATGAATTGCCTGTCCGCAGCACATGTGTTCCTTCCGGACAGACCAAATGCCCCGTCCATTCACGGAAAAGCACATTTTCAAAGACGGCCACTCCGTCCAGATGTACGACGGGAGAATTCAGTTTTCGATTAAACGGCGCCTCAGACCATGCAAATACTCGTGGTCGCGGCTCCTGCGTCCCGCTGTCCACTATTGCTGGCACAGGGTCACCAGAGCTGTCTGTGCCCGAAGCGGAATCTGTTGCCTGGCCGCCGGTTCCGCTGTCAGTACCGACATCGTGATCGGATGTGCCGCTAGGATCCGTAACGCGCGGATCTGATCCGTTCGGTCGGATTTCGGATAAGTTCGGTTTGCCGAACCGCAGCATGAAGGCGACTGCCGCGATGATCAGAACTACGCCGACGCCCCCGAGCAGAAGATACCGATTCCGTCGGCCGTGTTTTCGACGTCTGGTGGGCCGCGCTGTGTCGATGTGAACATCGAGAGCTGTAGAGGCGGAAGCGTGGTCGGATGGTCGCGCCTTTCTTGTATATTCGCGATCACATTCGGCGCAGCGGGCGAAAAGACCATCCTTTGACACGATCAGCGTTCCACCGCATTCGGGACATTTTTTAGACACTCGTCTGCTCCTGATCGTTTGTTGGGCTGTCATCGTTCTTCAGCGGAATCGTCTGAACAGTCAGTCCGCGTTTCCTACGCAACAGCAGCCACATCACAGCGGCGGTCAAACCGCAAATTACAGCAAGCCAGATCCCGGTGTTTGTCCTTTCAGCAGGTGCCGCGGTCGTCTCGACAGCTGACGCTGTCGGATGGGTCTGTGGCGGCGGATTCCATCCCAGTCCCTGTCCGGTCATCAACGCACCTATTGGTTCAGACAGCACATGCGGGCGCGGTGGCGGCGGGTTCAGACGCCGGTCGCCGGCGACTTCTCGCCCCAGTGTTCGCATCAGGCCGGCAGCCGGATATCTGCGGACGAGATCAGAGGATATGTGCTTCTGCCACAACTCCCACTCTTCGTTTCGCATGCAGATGTCGGCGTACTGCACTCTCATCAAATCGGTCAGTCTGTTCTGAGCTGACAGAACCAGAGGAGACTTCAGCTGTTCTGCGACCGTCATCGCCCGCCGAAACGACAACACAGCCCGTTCATCAGTTCTGTTCGGTACCGCGCATCCGGCGCACCGATACGTCCATGCCAGTTCCCAGTATAGATTCATTCGTTCGCGAACGACCGGTACATCGGCGTGCCGGCGCGGCCTGACAAGAGCGGGAGACAGCGGCGAACCGTCTTCCGCCGCGTCGTGAATGCTGCCCCATGCGTGCTCAAGCGACCACTGCTCAAATTGACTGTGCCCCGCGTGGTTCAGTGCCCGGGTGGCCCACGTCAGTGCACGCGTCGACTCGTCTGAAGCAACGGAAAAGGCTGCATCTGTCGGGCGCGCCTGGAGAGCATCGAGGGCTTTCTGCAGGGCGGCAGATTCCGGCACTTCCCCTGCACGTGCATCGCGCAGAAGCAACTCGGTTTCTGATTGACGACCACTCAGAAACTCGGCCCAGACGCGAAACCGAATTTCCGGATTCTGTTTGGCCGAACGCCAACAGGTTCTGATGTAGTCGTCAAGCTGAACTCGAAACACAACAGGGTCATAGAATCTATAATCGAATGAGACTTCAGAATCCGTAAGCTGTTTTCGCACAGTCACGGTTTCTGTCGGGCGATACAGACTGTTGAGATACTCCTGTGCGACGCCAGTTTCGGAGTACGGCATCGCGACAGTCGCGGCACAGTAATCGGCGATGTCGGTCGTGTCGCCGATATTTGCGGGTGGTTTTCCGGTCAACGCATGAGAAATGCGGCCCTGCAAAGAAGAGGGCCGGACACGATTAACCGCCGATTCGCCGTCTAGACACATACACCAGTAGTTTGCTTTTGAGTGCAGCGGACTTTCCGGGTCCAGACTGGACCGGGCACTACGGAAGTAATCAGCAGCCGCGCTCAGATTTTCTCGTTCAATTTCCACCAGACCGAGAAAATATTCCGCAATTCCCTGCTTCGAAGGTTCTGACCGCAGGACACGCGAGGCAGCCAGAAAAGCTTCTTCAGTCGCTGTCAGTCCGGCTTCGCGCAGACGTGCATGAACCAGCAGCTGTTCCAGCTGCGTGTCACTTTTCGTCCGGACATCCGCGCCGACAGCGCACGCACAGGCGACCGGCAAAAGAACAGTCAGAATAATACACAGTCTCAGCAGCATTTTTCAGAGATCACCGTTCGTCATGGTCGGTTCAGCAGCACAACAAAGACATCCAGGGCCCGATCCTGAACGGCCACAAAGGCCAGCGCGGGGGAATCTGAGGAAGGAGAAGCCCGGACGTCTGTCGCAATCGTCAGCGACGTGGGGTACTCCAGTTGACCGGTCAATTTTTCTGTGAATAAGGTCCAGTTCAGTGGATGCGATACTCCTGCGATTCCTTCCTTACCTGTGAAATGCCAGAGCCTTGCGGAATCGCCGGACCAGGTAGGTCCCACATGCCGAAAATCCTCCTGAACGCGAACACCTTCGGCAACACGAAATAAACTGGTCGGGTCGTCCACAGACAACGCCCAGATCTCCCAGTTTGATCCGGTCAGATCACGGGAATAAAATGCCAGCCGCTGGCCGTCCGGCGACCAAACCGGATTCCGCATAAAACGACCGGACGGTGACCAGATGGTCACTTCGCTGCCGGTTGCCGTCTGTCGTCGAACCAGGATATGTCCGACACTGACGTCGCTTTGGCGCACCACGGCCAGAAAGCGACCGTCCGGCGACAAGACAGCTTCCTCTCCGTCTCCTAGTGATTCCAGATCGTCACCGGCCAGCGGAAGGCTGATCATTCTGCCGGACGCTGTGATCAATGATTTGTTTTGCCGACACACGAACCGGGCCGAATCATCACCCTGCCACATTGACGGAAAAACAGTACTTTGTGCCGGATTTGTCAGGCTTACCGTCTCACCCGGAACTGAAGCCACATGAATGGCTTCCTCGCCCGAATCAGTATTGGTTGTGGCAAACAGAACACGCGAATCCTTTCCGTAACTCCAGCGCGGCATGTGCTCATAGGTAAACGTGTCTTCGTAAATCGTGACAGGCTGTGTGCTCCTGAGGCTCGGCAGACAGACGATTTTGGAATTCTGCAGTTCCAGATTTGATCGCAGAAACAGCAGTTTGTCGCCTCTGGGCGACCATGCGGGTGCATAGTGATTGTTCGTATCGTGATGCAGCCGAATGACAGCCACCACAGCCGGTCCCGGTCGGCGCGACGCCTGGATGATTTCGGTCAGGCTCGGAGCCTGCTCTGTCCCGGTGAGTTCCCGCCCCAGACTGACGGGCAGTTCGCCTGGCAGCATCTGGCCCGGTGCCGAACCGGCACACGCGCAAACGGTACACACCGTAATGAACAGATTCGCGACGAAGCGAAGCGGTCGCTGAAAGCTGTCGACGGACGGCAGGCGTTCGGCGGTCTCAGGCAGACCTGTCACAGCCGGATGATCTGACGGTGTTTGATTCATGTGAATTTCCAACAGAATCCAAACAGTGAAGAACGAAACGGATTCTGCGCAGTGCGAACAATGAAGCTTGAGTGTTCAGAACGGAAACGTGACAGATGCAGGCACCGGTTCCCTGATCTCGACAGATCTTCCTTTGGCGGATGGATCGGACAGTCGGATACGAAATGTCTGAGTGTTTCCTGTTCTGACAACGCGTAGATACCTCCAGTCATTGAGGCCGCGCACATGTTGAACAAGAACGGAACCGGGTTTGTCGACGGCAACTTTCAGCTGAGAACGATCTGATCTCGCCTGATACGCAAGCCAGCTCGCCCCGGCTGCACCGTCAGGGCGACCATGCCACACGACTTCAGATACATCGCCACCGGACAGCCCGAACTGCGGAGCGGTCTGCCAGCCGACGTCCGATTTCTGCTGCTTCTGCCTGGGAACAAAATCCGCACTGAGCGAAATGGTCATTGTCTGCAGCAGGCGCTCGACATCCTTGACAGACAGCCGACTAAACTCACGATCACGGTCACCGGAAACCAAAGCCATGATTTCACGACCGCGTGCGAGTTCCCGCTCCGGAGAACCGACTTCCAGGGGCCGCTCCCCCAGGATTCTGTACAGATCGCTCAAGAACAGCCAGTCGATATAGTCGGTTAGCTTGACGCGGGGACTTTTTCGGCTGTTTAGAATAAACGCCGGTCCCGTTCCGACCGCTCCGTAGAATCGGGGAGGATCCTTTAACCATTCTTCCGCAACTCGATTCTGTAGTTCCACAGTAAACTGCTCGCCAATCGACCGAAGAATAAAGCGGTCCCGAGCGAGATCATCCAGATTGCGTTTTTTAGATTCTTTGTCCGCCCGCTTTTCCGCTTCTGCTTTGAATCGGCGTTCCATGTCGTCCAGTTCACCTCGGACCTTCTGAGGGTCGTATATGATCGCTGACCGAATGCTGACTCTCAGGTCGACTGGTCCGCGGAAGGCATGCTTATTTCCCAACACAGCCTTCAGCTTCTGCCCCGCAGCGGGATCGAGAAATGGTCCCAGCCTGATTTCCTGACGGCTCCATTCTCCGGATTCCCGACACCGCACCGTAACTTCCTGCTGGCCGAAACTGTTCACGACCGATCGGAATTCGATGTGTACCCTGAAACCGTCTGCATCGATAAATCCATCCACAGAATCAGAGTCACCGTGCACGTCTATGACAATCGGTTCGCCGGTCCTGGCAGGCTCAATTGGCATGCCGAACAGAAACAGAATTGCGGCAGCCCAAATGAGAACGTTTCTGAAGCCGCTCCGACAAAACATTGCAACGCAAATCACTTCGTCACCTTCTTTCACGGTTGGCTGTCGGATACCGGACTGATGCGGTGCACACTTCCGTCGCACAACGCCGTAACAACAGATTCGCCGACGACCAGCGGCGGAAGTACAAGCCGTCCTTTTGAAGGGAACGCAGAAACCTGTCCATCGTCCGTCTCTACCACGTAGATAACTCCGTCGGTATCAGCGGCAACGATGCGTTGCTCATCGTCGGAAACAGACAGATGTTCGATCGGCCGCTGGCCGAGTTCTAGCCGGACGACCTCCTGCTGGTTTTCCGGCCGCAGAGTCTGCTTCAGATCGAACTTCAGCACATCTCCTCGGGAATCCCCCATAAAGACAGAGTTTTCAACGGCGACGGGAGCTGTAGTGGCCCCGGGTGCCGCAAATCGCATCTGTTCTTCCAGAGTCTCTGCATCCAAAACGGCAATCGTGCTGTTCACATTGGTCACGACAACGGCATCGTTTGCCAGCAACGGGGGAAAAGCGAATGGTGTGGCGAACTGCTGACGAGCGGTTTCTCTGACAAAATACACGCCTGAGACGAGGTCGATGTTTAGGTGCAGCAGCAGGCCATCGGAATGGGCGGCAAGCAGAGAAGAGTCCGACTTCCAAACGGGCCTCAACCAGCCCTCAGACGGTACGTTTGCAAGGACCGGACAGTTTACGCTGATGTCCTGATGGGTGATCGTAACAATCTGCAGCGCACGGTTGGTGTCTATGAAAGCTGCCTGTATTCCGGGGATCCCGGACGATCCCGGCCGCGTATCTTCATTTGCTGCCGCCGACGCGACCTTGCGCAGAGCAACCGGGGAAACAGCAGGGAATACAAGCGGGACACTGCGAGTCCGATACCCATGCACAGTTGAGTACTCCAGTGACGGCCCTTGATCATCGACCCAGCACACAAAAAAACCATCGTCTGAGAACGTCAGTGAGGAGTTGATTTCGGCATAGCCGGATCTGAAACTGCGCACTCCTTCAGGAATCAGAGATATCTGGAAGAACTCGCCGGTCGAAGATACGGTGGAAATCTGCTGAGGTTTTCCGGCGGCCGCCCGACGCTTATTCCACTGCACAACCGTGCTTCCCAGTTCCGTAACCCAAAGTCGTTCTCCGTTTTCAACCCGCAGGTTGACTAGGCGGACGGCACTTCGCCCAGGGCTGCGAAAAGCGGCTGCGACCTGAGTATTGCTGATCTGCAGCGACTGAACGGGGCTGGCATCTTCGGAGCTGCTTTTGAAACTCCATGCACGTGAAACGGCACTGTGCGCTGGCGCGAGCGGATTCACTCGATAATTGTGCAGTAAATTGCGTGAGGCCACCACAAATCCGGCACGGGGATGACTGCCGAAATGCGGTCTTTCGATACGGTCGATGTCCAGAGACTGGTCTGAGATCTCGTAAACACGTTCATCGTTTCTCAGGCTCAGCCCGAAGGTGCTGACTTCGCCCGCATCTGTTGCCACAAGAAAATGCGTTCCGCGCACGGACGGCGGCTGCAGCACATGACCTTCCAGCACTCGCCTGTCGACCTCTTCAAATTCCGACGGGTTATCGCCGACGGGCGGTTTCTTTTCCAGGACAATCATGCGACAGGAATCGGTCACATCGTTTTCGAACAGCACGGCGAACGGAGGAATCCAGATGCATTCTGTGGAAACTGTATTCGATCCGGACTGCGGATAGACAATATCATCAAGAAGCGGAGCTTGTCCGTCTGCAAACTTCAGAAAGTAAATTGTCGAATCTTCTCCGGTAATGATTCCACCCGTATGGTCTTCAGTATCAAAGACAGGCGAAGTCAAGGGCCCGGGAAGCGGACAACGGAATTCGGGGTGGCCCGACTGGGAATCCAGCTGCCACACTCGTCCGTCGGTCAGCGCAACCGTAACAAGGTTGTGAATAAGCTTCGGCGCTCCGGAAAACGAAAGTTCGCTCGGCAGTCGCCATGTCCACTGCGGTGTCAGACTTTCGGTCAGGACAGACAGACACTGAATTCCGGCGTCGTCCCACAGCATAGCGATGCACTGTCCGCCTTTGCTGTTCATGACCTGCGGAAGTGAGTGAAAGTCGTAACCTGTTCGCCAGACAATCAGCGGGTTGCCATTCTGGCTCAGCACCCAGCACAGGTCGTCTATTCTGACAAACAGCGGCCGATCCGGATCAGCCGCACTCTGAACGGTCGTCCGGACCAGTGCAGCGTATTCATAAACCGGCAGAACAGGCGGACCACTTGAGAGAAGCTGCCCGGGCAGAGACAGTTCGGAATTGCCGGCAGATTCATTGGTCCGCAGAATACTGGCGCTGCGAGCGCGCAAAACGTGGTTCTCCCACAGTGCCGGGCGACCGTCTTTGTCTCCATGAGAACTCCACAGAACGGGATGCGTGTCCGGAGGCCAGGCCGACAGAATGAATTCCCACTTCTGTCGGGCTTTTTTCAGATCTTCGGTTTTCAGAGTCTTCATCGCCGCATCACTCAGTTCCTGAAACTCGCTCAGCATCTGCTTTAGAGCAACTTCGTTGCGGCGACCGATCAGATACACCCGAAGCTGCTTTGACTGCTCAGTCCGCCTCGAGATGAGGCCAGCGAGCTGATCCATCCGCTGCAGAGTTTTTTCCGACGGAACATCTGCATAGTCACTTTTCAATTTGGCCAGAATGCTGTTCTGTTCATCCGCAAGAAAACTCAGCACAAGATCTTCACGGGC
>JBDOMX010000021.1:0-2831 GCA_039831615.1 Planctomycetaceae bacterium | reverse complement strand
CCAGCTGCACATTCCTGGCGCCGGGCATTAACTCGATGGACTGAACTCGTCCGACCGCTATACCGCGAAGCTGCACCGGCGTTTGAGGGATCACGCCCGATGCCGACGGCAACACGATGTTGACCGTCGTGCCCGCTTTCAGAGACTGCCCGATGTCACCGAACCGAAAAACCATGACCACGATTGCAACAACCGCTACAATCACCATCACGCCCACATGAAATTCACGCCTGGAATCATCCATGATTCTGGTTCCTGGTCGCCATCAGACCGCCTTGTGTATGGGCAACTTCCGAGCCCCCCGACCAATTCAGTGAACCGCCGCGAACGAATTCCGAGATCCGCGGGTCGGTGTCGTCAAACAATTCGGCGACAGAGCCTTCAAACAGGATCTGTGATTCCCCCGGACGCAGCTCACCACATGATGCCAGCATGACGACTCGGTCGGCCACACGCTGCACCGTGCGCATGTCATGAGTGACGACCACGCTGCTCACGTCGTGGTCGTTTTTGACGGAATCAATGAGGTCATCGATCCGCCGACTGGTAATGGGGTCCAATCCGGTCGTGGGTTCGTCATAGAACATGACGTCGGGATTCAGGGCCAGCGCTCGGGCCAGTCCGACTCGCTTTCGCATTCCGCCGGATAGTTCTGACGGACGTTTCTCTGCCACTTCAGTGCTCAGCCCCACGTCAGCCAGCCGCTGGAACACTGTCCGTCGGATGTCTGCATTCGACGCGGATGGATTCTCACGCAGTCCGAATGCGACGTTTTCAAAAATACTCAGGCTGTCGAATAAGGCAGCACCCTGAAACAGATAGCCGAATTTCAGACGAGTGGCCTGCCATTCACCTGCTGAGAGCTGGTCCGCGTCGCGCCCGAACCATGACACGTGGCCCTCGTTCGGCTTTACCAGCTGCATCATGACCTTCATTGTGACACTTTTGCCGCAACCGCTTTCGCCAATAATGGCCAGCGATTCACCTCGATGAATTTTGACGTTCAGATTTCGCAGAACTTCCTGGCGCCCAAACCGACAGGAAACGTCTCTCATCTGGATGGCCGGATTGGATAAAGCTTTGTTCACAGAGAAACCGTCTGTGGCCAGATCAGGTAATAAGAGGTGTTCAGCAGGACCGTCAGGAGGAAGTCCAGGCCCAGAATGGCGATGAACGACAACACAAACGATTCAGTGGCTGCACGTCCCACTCCTTCGGCTCCGGAACCGCAATGAAAACCGCGATGGCACGCCACGATCGCGATGCTGCAGCCGAAGAAGACACTCTTCACCAAACCCGCCATGATGTCCCAGGCCGTTACAAAGTCGATGGCGTAGGCCCAATACTGATAACTGTTGATCCGCAGCACCTGAGTGCTGAATGCCCAGCCGGAGAACATGCCAATGGCGTCGCCGAAGGCCGCCAGCAATGGAATCAGCAGAACGCAGGCGATGAAACGGGGGACCACGAGGTACTGCAGCGGATCCGAACCCAATGCAGAAACGGCACTGATTTGTTCCGTGACACGCATCGTACCCAGTTCCGCCGCCATGGCGGACCCGACTCGGCCCGCCAGCATGGTGGCGGCCAGCACCGGACCAAGTTCCGACACAAGCGTCATGGTGATGATGGCCCCCAGCCGAGACTCCATATGCATCATTTTGAACTGAGTATAAGCCTGGACGGCCAGCACCATGCCGATGAACGTTCCCGTGATCAGCACGACAGGCACACTGCGGACGCCGATTTCATACAGAATCGGAACAAGGACACGACGACGAGGCACTCCTCGAAACAGCCGGCACAGGATCGATACGAAGAATGTGGCCAGCGCACCAGTTTCTTCGACGAACGATGTGACCGCCCGACCGATGCTGGTGGTGAATTGAACGGCAACAGCCTGCATGGGGGCCATCCGTGGCTGGCATATGGAGTGTGTAGGAACCCCATCAAGTCGAATCCGGGGTTCACCGCGCTCAGGCGGCCGCGATCACACACAAATTGTAGGCGAAATCGCTGAATCGGAGCGAGATCAGTCCCTGATCCATCCTCATGAGCGGTGCTGGCGGCCTTTGGAGTGACGATTTTTGTCAGTCGCTGCCTGCCCGTAACGATTGAACCGGCACAGGTTCCGGCGTACTCTGGGTGCAGTGGTCAGTGAAGATTCTCCGGCCAGCCTCCATTGAACCATTTTCACTCTGTATGAATGCGCTCGCCTCGCATTCGAGGACTCAATGCAATGAAATCGCTCACCCTTGCTTTTTCCACACTTGTTCTTTTGGTGGTTCCGGCAGTCGCCGATGATCCATCCGAGGCTGATCAGGCACTGATTGAAGCCGTCCAGGCCGCGGGCGGACAGGCGATGCAGCTGGCGAAGAACGACGCCCGTCTCACCATCGCATTTCATTTGTCCGACAAGGACATCACTGACGAAACGCTCGACGTGTTCGCCGAAGCAGGGAATGTGTACTCGATCAACCTCCGTGGAACCAAAGTGACAGATGCAGGGTTGCAAAAACTGGCTGGGCTGAAGAGCCTGACGAGACTCCATCTGGAAAAGACAGAGGTGACCGATGCCGGACTGGCTCATATCAGTGGACTGGAGAACCTGGAATACCTGAACGTATACGGTACTAAAATCACTGACGACGGTTTGGAACATATCAAAGGACTTGGCAACCTCAGGAAATTATTTGTGTGGCAGACTGGTGTCACCATGGAAGGCGAAGAGCCTCTCAAGGCGGCTCTGCCAGACCTGGAAATTGTCCCGGATTTCAAGAAAGAAAAGGAACGAGCATACATCGCAGCTCAGCGTGCCTACGAGGACGCCG
>JBDOMX010001044.1:0-12600 GCA_039831615.1 Planctomycetaceae bacterium | reverse complement strand
AACCGCGCCAACCCGGTCGGGCAAATCTTCTCGTTGGCCATGATGTTGCGTGAGAGCTTTGAACTGATTGAGGCGGCGGATCTTATCGAGGCGGCGGTGGTCGCCGTATGGCAACGCGGTTGCCGAACGGAAGATCTTCCCGAGAAAGGATGCAAGGTCTTGGGTACACGCGAAATGGCTAACCAGATCGCTGACGCTGTGGTGCAGGTAGCCGAAGGTGAAGGGCGATTTGAAAGCGGCACTTATACTCATTGATTTGCAGAACGACTACCTTGGTTCACCCTCGCTCGAGCCAAGCAGGGGCCGCTTGTGCGCCGCTGTCGCTGCCTTACTCGACGGCTGCCGTCGCGCAAATATCCCCGTGATCCATGTGTGGACAACCATTCGTAACGACGACGAGCGGATGCCGCACTGGCAAGAACTTGGAAAACGCTGGTGCATCGACGGCAGCCGAGGCCACGCGACGCCGCGACCGCTGCTTCCTCAGAGCGACGAGCACATCGTTCATAAACGCTTCTATAGCGCATTCACCGACGGAGCACTTGAGTCGCATCTGAACGACTGCGAAATCGACACACTCATCTTGGCCGGCCTGCACCTGCGTGGTTGTGTTAGGACGACGGCGTTGGACGCCTATCAGCGAGGATTCCGGGTCTGGTTAGCGGATGATGGCGTGGCGGATGACGATCCAGTACATGCCTGCGTGACTCGCCGGTACCTGGCCGACCGAGTCGCACGCCTCGTTTCAGTTGAGCAGATCTGTGATGCGGTGAAGCCAAACCGCTCGCGCCTTGCAAGTGCAGTGCAGCCGCCTGAGTTGCCGGCCATGTTTCTCGAAAACGGGCCGGTCGCATCCGACGGGCTGGAAACCGTACTCCACGTCTCTCCTCGGGACGAGGAACGCCTCTGGCGAGTGCCTATCTGCGGCGCGGCACAGGTTGCGACGGCCACGGCCCACGCGCGGCAGGCGCTGAAGAGTTGGGCCTGCTGGACACCGCAAAGGCGCGCGGAACTGTTGCTGAACGTGGCCGGTTATGTCGAGGCGGAGTCTGAGAGCCTCGCCCGGCAAATCGTCACCGAGGTGGGCAAGCCGATACGCGATGCGCGCGGAGAAGTAGCCTTCGCGGTCGACCTACTGCGATCGGTGGTCGAAAACGCGAGGAGCGTTCGCGATGCCGAAGTCGGCAATGGGTGGCGGTGCTACCGCCGCCCGTTGGGCGTGGTGGCGTTGATTACGCCCTGGAACAACCCTCTGGCGATTCCATTTGGGAAATTCGCGCCGGCGTTGTCGATGGGCAACACAGTCGTCTGGAAACCGGCCATCCCCGGTGCCTCAGTCGCAGTTCGTATCCTGGACTTGCTATGTAAGTGTGGACTGCCCCCCGGCGCGGTGACCGTCGTCCAGGGAGACCGGTCCACGGCCGAAGCCGTCATGAACGACCCGCAGGTTGACGCGGTGAGCTTGACTGGATCATCGTCGGCTGGCTATGTGGCACAGGTCATTTGCGCGCGGCGGCTCATTCCGTTGCAAGCGGAACTTGGTGGTAATAACGCTGCGATCGTGTGGGCCGATGCCAATCTCGACGAGGCCGCGCACCAAATCGCTCAGGGCGGATTCGGTTCGGCCGGACAGCGATGTACCGCGAACCGGCGAGTAATTGTCGCCCAGTCGGTGCACGGAGAATTCGTCGAGCGGTTGCGAACCGCCGTCCAGCACCTGCCGTTCGGTGATCCGCTCGACGAAGCGACTGTGGTCGGCCCAGTCGTATCTCGCAAGGCGTTGAACAGAATTTCTGCGACGGTCGAACGTGCGGGTCGCGCTGGTGCCGAGATACACGTCGAGCGGGTGCAGTCGGCGGACAACCGATCCTGTCTTGGGAGTTGTTACCATCCCCCAACGCTGATCTGTTGCTCCGATCCCTCCGCAGAAATCGTACAGGAAGAGACGTTCGGCCCAGTGGTGGTGGTGCAGGCAGCCAATGACTGGGGGCAAGCGATTCAACTGAACAACGGAGTGAGGCAGGGTCTGGCGGCTGCGGTCTTTACCCGGTCGCCCGAATTGCAGCGGCAGTTTTTGGATGAGGCTCGCGCCGGTTTGCTGGAGATCAACGTTTCAACTGCTGGAGCGTCGGGCGGCGCGCCTGTTGGAGGCTGGAAGGCCTCTGGAATCGGTCCTCCTGAGCACGGACGATTTGACGTCGAGTTTTATACACGTCCCCAGACTGTGTACTATAATGAATGATCGCACTCTGCGGAGGCATAGCGACTGATGGCGAGCACCCCAATTCAAGCAGATTTTGACTTCCAAAGGATCGCCGCCGCACTGGGCTCCCCTCCCCCCGTCTCGTACGCGGCGGCGCACGCGTATCCCGCGTCAGCGCCGGCCTACGAGACCCGCGAGTGCGCCGAACGGAACCGCCCTGCGGGAGATGCCTTGCGGTTGTATGTTCACATCCCCTACTGCAACTATCGTTGTTCATTCTGTTTTTTCGCGGTGCGGGTAGGAGCCCAGCGAACCGAGATGGAGCGATACGTGAGGGCGCTGCGACGGGAACTCGAATGGGCCCCAGCGGGGACGCCCCTCATGCAGATGTTTATGGGAGGCGGAACTCCCACCGCGTTACCCGCCGATCTGCTCGATGAGCTCCTGACGTCGATCTTCGAACGACTTCCCTCGCGGGGAGATAATCTGCATGTTGTTGAAGCATCCCCAGAATCCATCACGGCTGACCATATTGATGTGCTGAAGCGACGGAACGTGGGGCGCGTGAGTATGGGGGCGCAAAGCCTTGAAGAGAACGTCTTGGGCGAAGTGCGGCGCAAACACTCGGCACAGCAAACGCTTGACGCCTGCCGAATGGTCGTGAGCAACGACTTGCTCTTGAATATCGATCTGATGTACGGTCTGCCCGGCCAAACACGGGAGAGTTTCCGCCGCGATTTCGCCACCATCGCCGATCAGGGAGTGCAGTCGGTGACCGTATATGATCTGCGTCTCAACGAGCAGACCTCTGTGTCGCGCGACCTAACCGAAACCGAACGGTTGGAACTCGAGCAGCTCGCAAAATGGCGATTGCTCGTGCGGCAAACTGCCACCGAACTGGGATTTACCCAAACTCGCTGGCACACTTTCAAGCGACTTGACACGATCGCTGCCCAGCACACTCGTGCGCCGCACCACGACAGGTTAGGCCGGGGGTATCAGCTGGGAATCGGCATGAGCGCGCGGTCGCAACTTGGAACGACTGTGTATCGGAATCATGAACGCAGTCCCGTCTACATCGAACGGATTGAGTCGAACAGCAGTCCCGTGGAACAGGTGATCGAATTACAAGAGGACGACCGCCGGACGCAGTTTGTTACTTCTTCGCTGGGCGACGGCAAGCCACTGGACATGGATGAATACGAACAGACCTTTGGCAACCCGTTCACCGACGATTTCAGCGATCCTCTGGGACGACTTCTTGCTGGAGGACTCATTGAACAGGACGGAAACGAGCTAAGACTCACCGGCGTCGGGCGGTTGCTGTACGATCGCGTGACATTCAACTTCTATCCACCGCGAGTGCTTCAATGGCTCGCCGGGCGGAAGACCACGCGAGCGTGCGAGTGACGGCTTAGCAACCACGCTTGCGCAGATGATTCATGCTCGCTCATCGCAGACGGTAGACGGTGCTCAAAATGCTTAGCGCAGAGAAACAGCAACTTTTGACTCAAGTCTCGGGGGGGACCCCGATGGGCGAATTACTACGCCGATACTGGTTCCCCGTGGCAGCGACGTCCGAGCTTCGCAGCAATCCAATTAAATCCGTGCAACTGCTGGGCGAACGCCTCGTGCTGTACCGCGACTCGACGGGACGCTTCGGATTACTTGAAGAGCGGTGTCCGCACCGAGGTACGTCTCTAGCCTACGGCCTGGTAGAAGCAGACGGACTTCGGTGTGCATATCACGGATGGAAATTCAACTCCTCCGGGCGGTGTCTTGATCTGCCCGCCGAACCGTCCGACACAAATCTCAAACGACGCGTTGAGGCCCGCGCCTACCGAGTGGAGGAACTCGGCGGGCTGATCTTCGCCTATTTGGGGCCCGAACCGGCCCCTCTGCTGCCTCGGTTTGATTTATTTGTCTGGGATAACTGCCTCCGCGACATCGGGCAGGCGATGGTACCGTGCCATTGGCTGCAGATCATGGAGAACAGCGTCGACCCATACCATCTCGAGGCCTTGCACGGTCGGCACCTGACCGCCGTTCGTGAGCAACGCGGCGAGACTGCGCCGACGCACTACAACCGGCGTCACGAGAAGTTCGGCTTCGACCTGACTCCTTACGGGATCATTAAACGTCGCGTGCTCGAGGGGAACACCGAGGAAGACGACGACTGGAAGATCGGCCATCCCCTGGTGTTTCCCTGTATGCTGCGCGTGGGGTCGGGAGGGCAACACCGCATGCAGATGCGAGTTCCTGTCGACGACACGCACACCTTGCATTACTGGTACGCCTGTTACCGCCCGGCCGACACGTCTCGGCAGGTACAGCAATCCGAGATTCCGCTGTATGACGTTCCGTGGTGCGATAAGAACGGCCGACACTTGGTCGATTTCGTCGACGGTCAGGACATCATGGCTTGTGTCACGCAGGGGGCCATCGCCGACCGGACTCGCGAAATACTGGCAAGTTCCGACAAAGGAATTACTCTGCTCCGCAACCTCTTGTTCGAGCAAATCGAGCTCGTACAGAATGGGCAAGATCCACTTGGCATCATTCGTGATGCCAACGAGAACCGGCTCATTGAACTTCCGCAGGAAAGCAACAAATACGGTCGCGGAGCGAAATTCCTGGCCGAGTCACTGGCCATGAGCCATGCCCGCTACAGTCCGCTGCGCGAGGAGATCGTCGAATTGCTTGGAGGGGCGCAATGAGCACACCCTCGGTGGACTCTCAACGCCCCAAACGCATTTTGGTTTACTGTCAACATCTGAGCGGGGCAGGTCATTTCGTGCGGTGCCGCGAAATCATCCGCGCGCTGGCGCGGCGGCACAACACGTGGTTCATGGTGGGCGGGCCTCCGGTGCCCGGCCCCAAGCTTGACGAATCGATACGATTGGTGCCTCTACCAGGGATTCATCGCACTCCACAGGGAGTGCTTCCTCTCGATTCGTCGCGGTCTCTGAATCAAGTTTTCGCAGATCGACGCATCATGATTGAGAAGCTGCTGCGCGAGATACAACCCGAAGTGCTGATCATCGAGCATTTTCCGTTCAGCAAGTGGCTCTTGCGTGAGGAGCTGATGAACGCCATTCAAGTTGCGAGGGAGACCAACGCCCAGGTACAGGTCATCAGCTCAGTGCGTGACTATCCCGCCGGCCATGAAGTAGCGGTCAGCTCGTCGCGCTTCCGAAACGAAGTCGTCCCCACGCTCAATCAACATTTCGATCGACTGTTGGTCCATGCTGACCCGCGCGTCGTGACACTTGAATCACAATTCCCCTGGACTCGCGAAATCGACGTTCCGATCCACTACACGGGTTACGTTGCCGAAAAACTCACCGACCGGCCGGCTGACTCGCCAAATCGCGTCGACGATTCAGGTGCCGGCGGTGTCCTGATCAGCAGCGGTGGTCTGCGGGACGGGTTCCGTCTTGCAAACCTCTGTGTTGCTGCGTGGAAAGAACTCGACCGCCGAGACACACTCGGCGGTCGGATCATGGAGATCTTTGCCGGGCTGTTCGCCGAGGACGAACAGTACGCTGACTTGGAAGAGTCGATTCGCGGTGGGCCATTCAAGCTGCGTCGGTTCAGCGACAATTTTCTGAACGTGATGTCGACGGCGGATTTATCGATCAGCCAGGGAGGCTACAACACCACGATGAACGTGTTGGAAACGCGCACCCAAGGGATTCTGGTCCCGAATCGGCGAACGCATGACCAAGCACCACGGGCGCGACAACTGGCTGATATGGGGGTCGTCGACTGTCTCGACCCCGCGCCCGAGTCCCCGCTGGGCCTGGCCGACCTCATCCACGAGCGTCTATCGCTGCCACGATCGGCACACGATATTGCGCTCGATGGAGCAGAGAAGACGTTACTTTTGATCGATAGCCTATAGTAGTTGGAATCGACCTATGACCGACACCGTTCTCGAATCCCGCGAAGCCGCGAATGTGAATGCCCGGAGCATCAAGCTCTCGATCATCATTGAATGGGCAAATACGGAATACAATGGCTGTCCCCGCGCCCAGGGCCTACTCGATATTCTGGGGCAGCAATGGCGGGGGATTCAGTGTCGCGAGTACCCGGAATCGCTCACGACGGAAGCCCGTCAGATGCTCGAACATTTCGACGCAACACCTCAGATGCTGATTGTGTCTGGAGCCCCTCTTAGCGTTGCCGAGAAGGAGCAAATCAAAGCTTGGACGCCCGACTGCTTTGAACTTGAGATTCATGTCTCGGAGGGAACCGAATACTACGGGCTCAAGAACCTGGGGGCGGAGATTTCTGAAGGAGAGATTCTGTTGTTCGTCGACAGCGACGTGCACCCCTTGCCGGAATGGTTCGCCCATCTCTTGGGCTCATTCTCGCAGCCTGAGCTTCAAATCGCATCGGGCCAGCCGTTTGTCGTTCCCGGAACCGTCTTTGTCACTGCCTTTTCCCTTGGTTGGATCTTCGATCTTCCGGATGAAACCGGAAGACTCAATCCCCCTCGGAAGTTCTACACCAGTAACATCGCCTTCCGATCAGAGATCTTTCGGATGACGCGATTTCCGAAACTTGTCCGTCGAACGCGCGGCGGCGCGACTCTGATGGGCAGGCGACTTGAGAGTCTGGGCCACTCAGTCTGGCAAAACGGTCGCGCGCTGGTCGACCATCCTGCCCCCGCCAACCTACGGCACATGGTCATCCGTGCGTTAGCCCACGGACGCGACATGTACATGAAGGAATCGGAAGAACGCACGTGGCGGGGATTGCTTCGAAGTCAATCCACCGCGGCCCGACGTCTGGCTCGTGGGTTTTCTCGCACGTTCCGCTATCGGCGACGCGTCGGCCTCCGCGTCTGGAACGTACCGCTGGTGTTGATCATCATATCCACCTATTACGGACTCTTCGCGATGAGTGGAATATTGACTCACCTTAGCCCCCGCGTCATGGGGGGACTTTTCCGGCTTTAGTACGTTTGTTGAATCTGTTAGAGCTGTTCGTGTTGTCCTGCCTCGGCCTCCGAGGCCACTTGTGCTGCGAAGTCGTTGAGCGCCGGCATATATCGACACAAGATTGGGTCGTGCACTTCGTTGCGGTCGTGATAGGCGAAATAGTCGACGCCGTCGTATCGCTTCTTTTTCTTTTTGAATCGCGCCTTGTGTTCGAATTCCGCGCGCGACTTGATCGGGTAATGGTTGATCCGGAGACAGTTGACAGAGACTATCCGGCTTGTGATGTCGGTGCGAGCGTAAGGGTCGAAGTACCGCAGCACCGGACCGAGCATCCGGTAGAGTGGCCGAAGACGCTTCTTGAAACGGCGTCCTGGTCTCAAGCCAATCGGCTGTTTCGTCTCGTCGACGGCGAGGACGCCGTCCTGGAAAGCGAAGTGGTGCGCGCTAACCGGCGCCAGTGTACGAGTCGGGTCGACGATTGATTTTGTGCGGCGGTTGCGAATCCAGTTCGTCGGCGCGCGGCGCACGAACCGAGAGATCACCGGTTCATTGAGGGGATGTTGGTGCCCGGACGAGCCGTACACCTGCCAGCGGACGACGACGCCGGCAGCAAATTCGAATTCACGTAGTACGGGCGGGAGTGTCGGCTGTTGGGGAGCAAATAAGAACTCGTCGATGTCCAGACACGTCAACCAGCGGCTTTTTCCCCGAACTCGATCCAAACAATCGGCGTAGGCTTGGTGAGGTGCCTTTTGGTGGAATGGAACCGGCCACGGAACCAGCGTGACAAGTCCTGCTGAGATGAACGGTTGCAGGACACGTTCCGGGTTGTCCGAACTCTCGTTATCGTAAAGGATGAAGTGATCCACGCCGACGAGGCGATGGAATGAGATCCATTCCGCCAGATAGGGAGCTTCGTCGCGAAAAATTGCTCCGACCGTTAAATAGTTATCAATCATCTTTCGAGGGAGGATTCACGACGCTGGGCGAGGTTAACGTGCATGAATCCAGACCAGTGCTCCTGAGGAGGTGTAGCTTGCGCAAAATAGCAAGCGGAATAGCCTGGGGACAAAAACGGAGGTAGAACTTGGTCTTGCGGACGTACCACTTCATCTTGCTGGACCACGTCACCGGTCGTAAGGACTGTGACCAAACGCGGTTTGCCGGATGGTCTCGCGGATTCTGTAGCAGTTCCCAGGTTGCGTTTCGGCTTATACGCCACGCTGGGGGCAACAAGGCCAAGCATTCAGAAAGCGCCGTAAGGCGGATATTGGGGCGAAACAAGTGACACAACATAGAGAGAACCACCGCGCATAGTTGATCGAGGTTTTCCCGTCGGCGGCGTGCTAGAAAACGCTGCCAATCGAATCGCTCGTCCCACTTCGAAATCAAGAGATACACGTCGACAAACAACTTCGCGCGACATCTCCCTAATCCAATGTCTTCCGAAATCGATAGGAGCAGTCCGACCAGACAATACTCGTCGGAAACCGTAGCGATCGATTTGCCGTCGATGTTGACTTTCGTGACACTCTTCCACAAAGCTCTTTCGTTGAGGCTGAAGCTGTGGCCAGGGTTTCGCAACGACCAATGCAGGTCGATTTTACTCTCCTGCCCACGTAACAAGACTTCATTGATGTAGATAAGCGATTGCCAAGGCACAGGTTTTTCAGCCCGACATCCTGACTGTTCCAGTTCCTCAATTGCTCTACCCACTTGATCGGGACGAACCAGCAAATCGATATCGCCCTGGTCTCGCCGATCCAATGCCGGGTAGTATTGAGCGGATATCGCAAACCCCTTGAGCAACCGATAGTCGATCCCCGCACTGACAAATTGCTGGTCGATGGCATCGAGACAACTTAGCAAACGAGCTCGTCGAGCCGTGCTCGCGACTCGGTGTTTTTCGAGGGAACTGATAAACCACGCGGGCGGACAGCGGCGAAGCCCGTCGTTGTCGAGTATTTCGTAGGCGAGGTTGTAGAGCCGGTGATCCCAAAGAAGATCTTCGAATACCTCAAAATCGAATTCCGGTGCTTCGAGCAGCGGGACCAGTTTAGAAGTGACGCCATCCGCCAGCAATTGAACTACATCCAACTGCTCCCGCCGCAGCTTTGCCCGATGCTTACGTCTCATCTTTCGATGAGCAAAGTCAGTCGTTTTCATGGACGGATCCTATTTTTCGAAAAGATATCCAGGCCCCTTTCAGACATCTCGACATGAAATGGACGTTGATAAGCGGCAGGTCCCAAGGCACATGTGTAACAGGGGACGAGTGCGGTAATTTGCTGGCAGGACTCCCAAAGGATCTCGTCCGGGACTATCTCCGTGGCGTCGCCGGTACGGAAAACCTCGGATGTCCTGAGCGGCGAAGTTGGCGTCAGCAGCCCCTCGCGAAACAATTTGTTTGCCGCAACATCCGGCCGGATCTCTTGCAATCGGAGCGACTCGACCTCCGGGGCAATGTGAGGAAACACCAAGGCAGCCAGATTCGTCCGTCCGACGGCGTCGCCATTCACCAAATCACACAATTGGGCTGCTGTCAGCCGTGGCGTAACCGGCTCTTCAATCAGAGCTGATGTACCGCTCTCTTGGAAGACACGATGAGATTCCTCGATGGTCGCACAATAATTGTAGGGCTTCGAGCGATAGCGGCGCTCGAGGTAGGGCAATCGGTGTAGCGCGTCGGGACGGATTCTAAGAATGGTAGGCATTCCGTTGATGCTTGCTTGATTCGTTGACACGCTGACAAAGCCGCGGTCGTTGCAAACGAACCGAGCGTCAGAGCTGTTAAGTGCGTGCAACAAGAGAGTCGTCTTGCCAGATCTTCGGTTGCCAGCCAATAGAATCGCCCGATTCTCGTACGCGACTGCGGCTGCGTGGACTGGTAAATGGCCGGAACCGATTGCGTGTTGCGTTGCTATTTCCCGAATGACGCGCATCATCGTTGGCCGCACCCGACAAAATTCGTTTTCGGCGTAAACCGTGACTGTGGCCTGCTGCTGATCGATCTCACAGAACACCGAACCAGACTTGAGTCGCAGAACGAGCGATGTAGGAGTTTGCTGCCAAACTTCGTGGCACTTGAATTGCCCATCGAGCGTAAAACACTCGGCCATCGTTAACCCATTGGCGTCAACGGGGCGGAGGGGGTCGAGGAACGCTGGCAAGCCGAATTTTAACGAGACACGCCAATCGGGATTGGTGCAGTCTACCAAACGAAACGCTGGACAAAGGAATTCTTGGAGCCACCTCCGCGTCGCCTCGTTGTCCAAATAAATGGCGATACGGCAGCCAGCGTATTCCAAACACGCCACAGACGGGTTGCTGCAGTCCAACGATATTTCAGTCACTTGTTCGTCGATGCGGTCACGTGGATGTACGGAAGCCTTGCTGCTTGTGCTTGCAGGTTCAGCAAATCTGTTGGAAAGCGAAAGCCCATTCTTGGCGATGTCAGACAGTTGGTTCACCGGTACCTCAGCCTCGGACGCTTGTGCGCGAAGGCGAAAAAGTGCGGATCCGACGACGACAAGAATCGCCCAATAGGGAGCATGTTGAAGAACCGCACGCGGATTTCGGCGTGTACCGTATCCCGACAGGAACGCATTCCATTGAGCCTCCGTCATCGGCCAACGGTACCACGTTCGTGCTAAGTCCTCATCTAATGGACCGATCGCCATTTTCACATTGTCAATACTGCAGAGATGACGCTTGCCCTGCACGAGGTTCTCCGCGCAGTAGTCCCGATGGACAAAGCCGATTTCGACGGCGTCGGGACAATGGGCCGCCGCTTGCTTATGTAATTCGTCGCGCTCGATCCGAGATAAGATCCCCATCTCCGATAGTTGCTCGAGACCGTCTGCTAGCTTTTCGGTTCGATCGGTCTGCACTGCAAAGCCGCTGCTGTTGCGCGGAAGGGGTGTCATGTGAATGTCAACCAGCTGCGTGCCGGCTCGTGCCACCAGTTCCAGTTTCGGTCGAAAAGAAGCCAAAGACGTTCCGTCGATCCATTCCTCCAGAATCGCGAGATTTCCATACGCGAGGACTCGCGAAAAGGCGTCCTGATTCATGTGCTGTAGAACAAACCGCATGCGGTCCGCTTGGCCGGGTTTCCTCAGGATGCGTCCTTTGAGAGTCCGACCGTCGTCGCACTGGAGACGATAAGTTCCTCTTTCGACGATCGCCGTCTTGAGAGTGGTGATTGGCTCGGCCTCAACGAGCTGCAGCTTCATTTCATCCACCAGATTGCTCAAGTTGAGCGGCAGAGAAACGCCGAGCCCATCATTCGATTTGCTCATAGAGCCATTCTAGGTTCGCGACAATGCGTCGGTCGAGCGCACGATCGGGCGGAAAAATTTGGGTATGCGGTCCATTATGCTTGGGCTACAAGGCAAAGCAAATACACGATGCCCTCCCTATGGACGGTTTGGGCAGCGCACTTCCACGGTCTTTAGCATTTCCATGCGTTTGCCCGCCAATTCGGGATCTCACGCTGATGACTGAGGCCTCTTCGGAAACTACAATACATGAACGCCTGACTTTGGGGACAGCTCCATCGCCCCAGCGGGCGTGTTCCTCATCAAGTTAGCCGTCCGCGACGATTACGCCATGCGATTCTTTTCCCGCGTTCAGAAGTTTGCTAGACACATCGCGAGCCTTCGGGTGCATGGTGGGCAGACAACGATCTGCGATGGAGGCAGCAGACAACGTTCGACCCTCGAGTTGATTTGGAGTTTTTTTCAGCTGTTGCGTGGTTATCGGCGGGTGATCGCGTGGTCGTTGATGACATTGACCATTGCGAGACTGCTCGCATTGGTTCCGCCCGTCGCCTTGAAGTTTGTCGTGGATTACGTTTTCGACGATAAGAAGCTACCCGATACGATTTCCGGTTGGATGCCGCGCGAAGGATGGCCATTGCTGATCGCCGTGACCGTCGTGGTGTTCACGAGCGAAGTCATCAAATTGGCAATTCGGATCTATAGCCGTTGGCACGCGATGCGCGCCACGAAACTTCTCGAGCTGTCCGTTCGCAAGCGAGTACTGGAACACACGATGCGGCTACCGTTGTATCGTGTGCAAGAGCTCAAATCTGGTGGAGCGGCGAGCATTTTGCGACGAGATGCCAGGGACGTCGGCAGCTTAGTCCTTGGGATGTTGTACGACCCCTGGCGCGCGGTCATCCAGCTTGTCGGCAGCCTTTGTGTTCTGGCCTGGGTTGATTGGAGACTACTCGTCGGTGGTGTGATGACACTGCCTCTTGTCTATATATCACATCGTATGTGGATCCTTCGCATTCGGCCATTGTCCCGTCGAGTGCGAGCGCAGCGGCAGGAGATCGATGCTCTCGCGACTGAATCGTTCGCCGGGATGCGTTTGGTCCGTGCCTTCGGCCGCGAGCGCTCCGAGACGAACCGCATCATGCGAGGCAACTATTTGATGGCCAGACAGGAA
>JBDOMX010000245.1:0-2837 GCA_039831615.1 Planctomycetaceae bacterium | reverse complement strand
CAGTAGTGCTATACTTCTACCCCTGCAGGACTTCATTTGACAAAACCCTGAGTATCTGGAGAATGGCGAGAGTACCGTGTCGGAGATACGCGGACATATTCCGTCTAATATATGTTGAACTAAGCCGCTGCGCGGCGGGAAGATTTGCGGGGCGATCGTGATTAATGAGCCGTGTCTGGCCAGATGGCTGGAGACGGTTTTTGCATGCGCGATTCTGTGCGGCATCCTGGAAGAGGCTGGCTGCCGAATGTTCGGTGGCTGGTATGAACAACCTTTTCCAGGAGAAGTTTTGTGACTCCACTTCGACAGGCGCTCATTCGTGAACTCGAACTGCAACGACGGTCCCCTCGCACCATTCAGGCTTACGTGGCATCGGTCAGGCAGCTGGCGGAATTCTACCGGCGGTCCCCCGATGAGGTCTCGCTGGAAGACATTCGCAGCTGGATCCATTATCTTATTGTGGACCGGAAACTCTCACACTCTTCCGTGAACGTCGCGATTCAGGGACTGCGTTTTTTCTTTCGTCATGTCCTCAAGCGTGATGATTTCGATCTGAAAACGCCGACGCGGCGACCTGGACGTTTGCCTCAGGCACTCAGCCGGATGGAAGTCAGAAGGGTCATCGAAGCGGCCGCCGACCTTCGTGATCGAGCGATGCTGATGACCGCTTATGCCAGTGGGCTGCGTGTCAGCGAGCTGATGAATCTGCGTGTTCATGATCTGGATGCCGAACGAAAACTGATTCGCGTTCGTAATGGCAAAGGTGATAAGGAACGCTACACCATTCTGTCTGAGGCCCTGTTGCTGCAACTGCGAGACTATTGGAAAAACGAATGCAGCAGAAGCGAATGGCTGTTTCCCGGTCAGCGTGGTCAGAAACCACTGCATGTGAAGGCTGCTCAGCGGGCGTGGAAAAATGCGAAGCACAGAGCAGGCGTTCTGCGTGGTCGAGGAATTCATTCTCTGCGACACAGCTTCGCCACGCATCTGCTGGAAGCAGGCGTGGACATCGTCACCATTCAGCGGTTGCTGGGACACAATAACCTGGCAACGACGAGCCGCTACCTGCACATTGTGACGTCCCGAATTGCAACGCTGCAGAGTCCGTTTGATCTGCTCTGCCTGCCGCCGACAGACGCCACGAATCACGGTGGCAAAAAAGATCCGGACGGCGGCGAGGCTGAAACTCCGTCGACGTAACTGATGTCGACTGCCGTCTCATCCACGGCAGAGCAACCACGACAACGGAAGCCGGAACTGGCCGACATCGTCCGGGGATCTGCGATCCTTGTTACTGATCGACTCTCTCCCACTCAGCGTAAAGCGTTCGGAGCCATTACGGCCTGTCGAACGGCAAAGCTGGGCGGACAGCGGTTCAGTTGTGACGATTGTGGCTACGAGCGATATGTCTATCACAGTTGCCGTCACCGCGCCTGTCCAAAGTGTCAGACGCAGGCTCGGCAGAAGTGGGTGAATGATCGCAAAGCCGAATTGCTGCCGGTTCCGTACTTCCATCTGGTGTTTACTCTGCCGCATTCGTTGAATCCGTTGATCGGCTGGAACGAGAAGAATCAGCGAGCGTTGCTGAGTCTTCTGTTTCATGCCGCTTCACGGACTCTGCTGGAGTTCGGAGAAACACGATTCGGCGGAAAGATCGGCATCACGATGGTGCTGCATACCTGGACTCAGCAATTGCAGTCGCATTATCACGTGCATTGCGTCGTGCCTGCGGGGGCGCTCTCACCGGACGGAAGAAAATGGTGTGTCGCCGGACGGAATTTCCTCTTTCCAGTGCATGCTCTCAGCAAAGTGTTCCGGGCGAAGTATGCCGAAGGACTTGCGGCACTTCTGAAAGCCGACGACAAAGTGGATGTTCCTCCTCACCTGTCGACCGAATTTTCGTCAGCAACGAGTATCGACCGCTGGATTCATCGCAATCTGATGAGCACACCGTGGGTGGTTTATTCTCAGCGTCCGTTCGGCGGACCGGAACGGGTGCTGGAGTATCTGTCGCTGTACACTCATCGCACGGCCATCGGCAACGAGCGGATTTTGTCTTACGACGGAACTGATGTGTGTTTCCGCTGGAAGGATCGCGTGAACGACGATGCCGTCCGCACAAGCCGCATTCCGGCAGCGGATTTTCTGATCCGCTTCGCATCTCATGTTCTACCCAACAGGTTCATGCGAATCCGTCACTTCGGCCTGCTGGCCAATCGCGCCAAAACGGAACGACTGAATCTGTGCCGTACCCTGATGGGGCATCGACCGCGCGAACGGAACACAGAAAAGCAAACCGCTTTGCAGTGGCTGGAAGAGGTCTGCGGGCTGAACGAATCCATCTGCCCGTGCTGTCAGTTGCCACTGCGTGTGAGCACAATTCCAAAGTCATCGAGACTCGTGGCCCGCCTCCTGCCAGCGAGTCTGAAAAAGTTCAACGATTCTTCGTGAGCGACGCTGATCTGATGACGAATCTGCCAAATCAAATGCGACCTCATTTCGGATCGGCTCGGATCACGAAACTTATCACACTGCGCTCTGGCAGAAAATTAACTCAGTACTCCACGGTTTCCGCGAACATCACGGCGGGCATCCTGCCCTTTCAGCGGTCTCTGCCGGAGCCCCCGGGCGTCAATTGCTAAGCCCCTGCTGGAATCCGACACAGTCCCGCCATACAATCCCCAATACAACGCTGCCAGCAAAAGTCGCTGCGCGGCTCAGTTCAACAAGTTTTATCAAAACGGCGTCCTGCCGTTCTGATAAAACTCTTATCGTTCTGTCCATTCACCGAAAGGTCCAAAATGTCAGACAATCCGTACGCTTCGCCGTTGACGGGC
>JBDOMX010000225.1:0-2838 GCA_039831615.1 Planctomycetaceae bacterium | reverse complement strand
TTATCGGTCGCCCAGTCAACGACCTCATCGAATTTTTCCCATTCATACTGGCCGCAATCAGGTTCCAGGGTGGCCCAGTTGGTCTGCAGTGATGCGGCGGAGAACACTTCAAGAAACTTCTCCGGACACGACGGCACCTCACTCAGGACGCATCCCAGAAACATGGGAAAGTGTGAGGAACGCTGGCGGCGAAATGCCAGACGCTGAGCCGTGTACAGGCGGCACAGTTCGCCGACAGCATCTCGCGTCACCAACAGCGACTGGATGGCTTCTGCCGCGGTGCCTCCGTCCATGGATGATCGAAAAAACATCTGCTGAGACTTCTTCATCAGCTGTTCAAGCTGCGGGGAAGTCAGCAGACCCGACCCGGTCCATGCTCCATGGTAATTTCGCAGCCGCGACAGCTCTCCACGGGCGAGTTCCACCTCCAGCCGATAGTTGCCTTCGGATTCCCGCAGACTGGTCGTATGTGTCACGACCGGCGCACCGTCCGCATGAGGTTGGTAGAGCAATCGCAGCTGGCTGCTGTCCGGCTGAGGACGATGGCAGCGCAGGCGTCCCGCACTCAGCGTTGTTTCAGACGCGATGATTCGTCCATCGAACATCGCAAAGTCCGCATGGTTCAGACCGTGTCGAGGTACGTGGTCCGGGTACTCCACGTCGAATTGAATCACGCCCATTCGCCAGCGCCCTGTTCGTGTTCAGATCTCGATGAACTGGTTGAGACATTAATATGATTGTCGGTGCCCCCGGACCCAGTGGAACCAATTTGGCTGTAATGGTCCGGACTTGAGGACCGTTCCGGGAGGCCAGCATGACCTGAGCAGCATGAATTCTATGAAACGATGAGGTCATTGCGGACACCGGGAACAGAGTCTATCCAGAGTCCGGTTGATTGTTCAACAACTCAGACAGCGTTAGACTTCGCTACCAGATTCATTGTGAAAGTTTTCCGACTCAGGATCAGTCAACTCACGTTCGCCGTCCCGCGACGCCACCGGATGTCTGCTGCCGGACCCGTGGCAAAGTGTGAACGGTCAATTGACGTGCTTTCTCAGTCGGAATGAAATGACAGGATAACCTGCCGAAATCACCGGGGAATACAGGAAAAGTGCCATGAGCGTTGTTGTTCAGAGTCAATTACGTGGAATTCCGGTCAAGCGCGGCAAGGTTCGAGACGTCTACGACCTCGGCGACAGGATTTTGTTTGTCGCGACAGATCGAATTAGCGCGTTTGACTACGTCCTGCCGACTGGAATCCCCAGCAAGGGCGAAGTGCTGACGCGAATGAGCAAATTCTGGTTTGATCAGCTCGACGTGCCCCATCACTACCTCAGTAACGATTTGTCCACCGTGTCGTTGCCGGATGGAACTGACATCGAAGAGCTGACTGGTCGCAGCATGATTGTCAGAAAAACTGAAGTGGTTCCAATCGAATGTGTGGTGCGTGGCTATCTGGCTGGCTCCGGGTGGAAGGAATACCGACGCAGCGGCACGGTTTGCGGCCTTCCTCTTCCTGAAAATCTGCAGGAAAGCAGTCAATTGCCGGAACCGCTGTTCACCCCGTCAACGAAAGCCGAAGAAGGTCACGATGAAAATATCAGTTTCGAACAGATGGTTGACACCGTTGGAATCGAACTCAGCGAAAAACTGAGGGAACTAAGCCTGAGTGTCTACGGACAAGGCGCAGAACTCGCACGACAACGGGGCATTATTCTGGCGGACACCAAGTTCGAATTCGGTCTTCTGAACGGTGAAATCCTGTTGATCGATGAAGTCCTGACGCCTGACAGCTCTCGGTTCTGGCCACAGTCGGACTACGCCCCCGGCCGTGGGCAGGCATCATTTGACAAACAGTATGTCCGAGACTGGTTGACAGAATCCGGCTGGGACAAAAACAGTGACCCACCCGCGCTGCCGGCCGATGTCGTGGAGCGAACGACCGCACGCTATATCGAAGCATTCGAAACGTTGACGGGGACAGCATTCTGACGCTCTACAGCGTATGACGCTGATTCGTGGCCGCGGCAGGACTGCCAGAGCCCGTAAACGATTGGCCCCCGCGAGCCAGACCCGCCACGACATTTCGAAAACTGCTCTAATAGTAAGCGGTCGCCAGTTGCCGCCTGAAGTCCGCCGCCAGCTGAGATTTCGGTCCCATCATGGTGAGGATCCCCACCATCGCTTCTTTCGCCTGATCTCGGTGTTCACCGTAATCATTGCGCACAATGTTCAGCAACAGCTCGCACGCTTCTTCAAAATTCTTGTCGACGCCCAGGGCTTCCGCCAGTCGCACCTGCAACACTCGATTGTCGGGAT
The DNA here is from genome assembly GCA_039831615.1 of Planctomycetaceae bacterium. Classification (GTDB taxonomy): domain Bacteria; phylum Planctomycetota; class Planctomycetia; order Planctomycetales; family Planctomycetaceae; genus S139-18. Next base: position 519 of record JBDOMX010000225.1, on the reverse strand, counting down.
CGGCAACAAGTGCCTCGCGGGCCTGAGTTGTGCCTCCGGAATCCCGAACCTGATTTTTTAAAGCCAGTTGATCCCGGATCGCCTCAGCTTCCGGTTCGAGGAACCCCCGCGACTCCAGCCGCTCAACGATCTCAGAACATTCCTGGTTGCGATCCTGAGCCAACAAAACTCTGGCCAGAGAGACAGCAAAGCCGGCATTGTCAGGGTCCAGTTCCAGAGCCGTGCGGAAACCTGCTTCGGCGTCGTCCAGTCGGCCTTCGGCTTCCGCCGCCATTCCGGCTTCGTACGCTTCACCAGCCGGTGACGGGAGAAAACTGTCAAGCCATTTGCGGACCTCCGTTTCGTCGTGGGCACCGGGCAATTGTGACGCTGGCTCGCCATCGACAAATACCAGAACCAGCGGAATCGATTGTACGCCGAGTGCTCCGGCAATTTCGGGACACTCGTCGACGTTGATCTTCACCAGACGGAAACGCCCGGCATACTCTGCCGCCAGTTTCTCCAGAATGGGCATCAGTT
>JBDOMX010001040.1:0-2840 GCA_039831615.1 Planctomycetaceae bacterium | reverse complement strand
TGTTGCGACTGGCGTGTTGTCTGATTGTTGAACGTGGAATCAAGCTGCTGGCTCCGGTACATGACGCCGTGCTGGTGGAATCGGCCGCCGATGACATTGACGCCACCGTGGCCGCCACAGAAGCTGCTATGCGGGAAGCTGGTGAAATGATACTTGGCGGTTTCCAACTGCGAACTGACGCAGATGTGGTGACCTATCCCGCCAGATATCGTAATGAACGCGGTGAGGAAATGTGGTCCCGCGTCACTGAGATTGTGAATGATCTGAACACGGTCCCCGGTCAGCTTGGCCGACCTACCCCGGCCAACTTGGCGTAGGTACCCCGGTCAAGTTGGCCGCCCCGCCCAGTCTTATAAAGAGTCTTATGGAGGAGTCTTCTGAATAGTTATGGAAGATAAACTGGAAGCATTCAGATTGACCGATCACAACGAGATTGCACGATCCGTTGGGAAACCCGCGTGTCGCCGAAAACCTGGCATGTTTGTACGTGGGCCCATCCCATTGGCATGGTTGACGCCAGTGTTGTCAATGCGTGGCCGGTCACCACTGGCACTGGCTCTGGCACTGCGATTTCAGTGTGGACTGGAAGGTTCGAAAACTGTTCGTCTGACACATAAGTTGTGCCAGCGATTCCAAATGTCAGCCCGGTCTGTTCAGCGAGCATTGGATGTTCTGGAAGAGGTCGGCCTGATTCAGGTTGCCAGAAAACCTGGGCGGTGCCACGTGGTAACGATTAATGAAGTCGACGGTTGGGATGATGAATAACGGGGCGTCGTTCGCAGGTCGACCATGAAAACGAAATTCCCAAAAATTTCGCCTGACCGTAGCTAAGTATAGAGGCAGTCGGCGAGGGGCAAGCCCACCCCCTGGTACCCCCGCCACGCTGTTCAATGTAAATCAGTCCCGGAACAGGCGATAACACATGTGTTCCACGATGCAACGCACCCCGCATCACATCCACGATGTAGCGCCTTCTTTTTTTCTCTCGGTTACCGTGTCTGACGCAAGTGATGACAGGAAGGTGTTTCGTTTGCCAGTGATCATCTACGGCCGTTGTGGCGACTGGGAGACGGATGGGCAGGCGATTGGTTCATCTGCAGCTGAATCGGCAATATTGTTTTGCAGCACGCCAGCCCGGCATCGCAACCTTCTGGGCCCGTCATGGTTGATGGTCGAGTTACAGTACCGGTTCACTTCAGAACGTGAGTGTTGTTATAGAAATACACCTTGCACAATTGCAAGGTGTTCGTATCATTATAGACCTTGCAGTTATGCAAGCACCGGAGTGGGCTATGCCAGTTGAAGAAGAAATTCGTGACATCATCCGTGAAAGTGAACAGTCTCGTTATGCAATCAGTCGGGAGACCGGGATCGCAGAATCGCAGCTGAGTCGCTTTCTGAATGGTCAGAGCCTGCGGGCAGAAACTCTGGAGATACTGGCCGGTCACTTCGGTTACGAAGTCCTGCTCAGGCGTAAGCGTCCGTCCTGAGCGATCACAAGTTTGAAAGGAATATCGCGATGGTGAAAGTGCTGCTGTTCAAGCGGAAAGGCCGCAAGTATTACGAAGCTGAGTTCGTGGATCCACGGACGGAGAAGATGCACAGGCGGTCACTGAAGACCGTCAATAAGCGCGAGGCAGAGCGTCTGGTCGGGAAGCTGCAGAAAGAACTGGAGGAGGGGCAGTTCGCTGCAACTCAGAAAATCAAGTGGAAGGAGTTTCGGGCCCGTTACCTTCAGGAGGGTATGAACGGTCTGGCTAAATCCAGCAGACGGGACATCAAATCCACGTTGGACAAGTACCAGAAATTGCTATCGCCGGGAACTCTGCAGAGCGTCACAGAAGCAACGATTTCACGCTTCACGACACTGATCATGGCCAACCGATCAAAGTTCACGGTGGGGAAGCACCTGAGGAATCTGAAGCGGATGCTGCGTTGGGCCGTTCGACAGAAGCTGCTGCTGGAATGTCCACACATTGATATGCCGAAAGGTGTCTCCAAGGGGAAGGCCAAAGGTCGAGCCATCACAACAGAAGAGTTCGAGCGGATGCTCAGCAAGGTAGCTGCAGTTGTGGGGAAGAAGCCGACGGAGAGCTGGAAGGCGTTGCTTCGCGGATTATGGTTGTCTGGACTGCGCCTTGGTGAAGCTCTGTCTCTGAGCTGGGACGATCAGTCGTGCATCATGGTCGACGTGTCCGGGAAATACCCAATGTTCAACATCCCCAGCGATGGCGACAAAAGCAAGAAGCAACGTCTGCTGCCGATCGCCCCGGAATTTGCCGAAGTGTTGCAGGCTGTCCCGGACGAAGAGAGAACAGGGACCGTGTTCCCACTGTTGTTCCAGCGAAATCATGGAATTGCTCCACGAGTGGACACAGTGTCTGAGATCATCTGCGACATCGGTGAGAAAGCCGGCGTTAAGGTGTCAGAGACGAAGTTTGCTTCAGCTCATGACCTGCGGCGGAGCTTTGGTAAACGTTGGGCCGATAAGGTGAAACCTCACGTCCTGCAACAGCTCATGCGTCACGACAGCCTTGAAACGACCATGCGGTATTACGTCCAAAGTGATGCGGACGAGATCGGAGCAGCTCTGTGGTCTGTATATGACAGCGAGATGCGCGATACCACTACCATTTTGCTACCAGAGGTCGATGACACCGCACAGAGACCGTCTGGCAAGTAAGAGACGACCAGCAAAAATGCTGATCGTTTGAGTACGCCCGATAGGATTCGAACCTATGACCTGCGGATTAGAAGTCCGCTGCTCTATCCAGCTGAGCTACGGGCGCTTGTGAATAAGTCCAGGTTATCACACCTTCCGGAGGTGACTCATCGGGCCG
>JBDOMX010001207.1:0-2848 GCA_039831615.1 Planctomycetaceae bacterium | reverse complement strand
ATCAAGCCAATGCCATGACACGCCGCAAATATCGCGACAAGCACTGGGCCATGCCAGCTGAGGCGTAAGACCTGGTATTGAATTCACTGTACCCCGCACACAAAATCAGGGTGCCCGAATGAATCGATGACAAATGAATAAAGCCTTTGTTCGAGAACCAGAGCTCGACGGTCGAACGTACTGTCCTCAATGCGGCTCACTGGGCACTCCGGTGAACAGGGAAACGCTCGATCATCATGTGCAAAAGCCATCACGATCCAGACTGGCAGACTCAGCCTGGTTTTGCGAATTTGCTGCATGTGATGTGAGCTATTTCGATCAGTTCGAACGATTCGTTTCGGTTGACGACCTGCATTCCTCCGTCTACCCAAAATCGGCTGAAGCTCCGATTTGCGCCTGCTTCGGTTTTACTCTGGAAGACATTGAAGCCGACGTGCGCGACGGGACACCGTTACGGATCCGCGAACTTCTTGCGAAATCCGAATCCAGTGACGCTCAATGCCAGACGCTGTCGGCCAGCGGCCAATGCTGTCTGCGCGAAGTCCAGCGGCTGTACATCCGACAGGTTTCGGATACGCGCAAATAGAGCAAACGCACGATGTGTGAAGCAACCATATTGCTTCTACAGCGTATGACGCTGATTCGTGGCCGCGGCGGAAGTGCGAGAGCCCATCATCCATTGCCCTCGGGAGCCGGAACGCGCCACGTCGTTTCGCAAACTGCGCTAATCGCGGACTCGAAATTCATCGATCACGGCATCATCCAGTTCGATTCCCAACCCAGCTCCATCCGGAACCGGCACTCGCCCGTCAACCAGAGGAGGCAGGTTCCTGACCAGCTTTCGCATCAGAGGTGAGGGCCGCAGGCAGTATTCGACCAGGTCGCCGTTCGGAATGGACGCCATCCAGTGCAGCGACGCGGCGAGGTTGATCCCGGTGCTAAAGCAATGCGGTACAGCCCGACGATCGTGTCGTGCACACAAGTCAGACACTCGCCGACAGACAGTCAGGCCCCCGCAGAAGGCCACGTCCGGCTGGACAACGTGTACGCCGCGTTCAATCAGGTCCTCGAAGTCCCAGTGAGTGACGTCGCCTTCACCGGCCGCGATGGGAACCGGAGACTTCCCACATAACTCGGCGTAGCCGCGACGATCGTCCTGAGACAATGGTTCTTCCAGCCAGCCGATGTTGAACGGAGCAAGAAGTTCGGCTCGCTGCAGGGCGGTTTCCGCGTCCCATGCGTGACCGGCGTCGACCATCAATTCGCGTTCATGACCGAGGACATCTCGAGCGGCCCGCACGTGAGCGACATCGGTGTCCGCGTCCTGTCCGAACGGTCCCCAGCCGAATTTCGCGGCGGTGAGGCCCATGTCAACGAATTCCTGCGCCAATTGAGCGGTGTCCTCCGGCGTGTCGCCGAATAATACGCTGGCATACGCGCGGACCGTTGATCGGTGCGAATCACCCAGCAACTCATGCACGGGCTGACCCTCGTGCTTACCACGGATGTCCCACAGAGCGATGTCCGCTCCGCTGATGGCGTGAATGGCTGCGCCACGGCGGCCGTAGCGATTCGTTTCGTAATACATCTTCTCCCACAGACGTTCAACGTCGAGCGGGTCTTCGCCAACGAGAATCGATGTCAACCCGTGCCGGCGTGCAGCGGACCGCGGCGCTTCGAAGCAGGCTTTGCATACATAGGACTGGCTGGTCACTTCGCCGATGCCGGTGATGCCTTCGTCCGTGTGAATCAATACGACGAGCACATCCAGTGTTCCGTCCGGAATCGCTTCCACCAGGGGAACTCTCAGGTGGATCGGCTCGACGGCAGTTATCTTCATTGCTGCTCCAAATCAATTGAACGGCGAGGGGACGACATCATCGAGTGGAAAGATTGGCCGAATGCAGTTCTTATATGGCAATGACTTAAGATTCGCACTGGTCGATCCCGGAACATCGACTGCACAAATTCGGCTGGTGATCGATTCGTAGTACGTTCGAAAACCGTTGGGTGACTTAACAACGACGACGTCAAAATCCTGAGGATCAAGACCGTGTGCCGTGAACACACGTTGTCCCACGACGTAGACCGGACGCTCGGTCACCAGGATGCTGATGGGACCGGCCGTCAATACGCAAACTCGTCCGGCGTGCGCCTCTGTCCCGTCTTCATAAGTGAAATGGCCGTCGTGCAGACTGTTGACGGTCACGGTGACCTGCAGGGGTTCAAAACGCGCGGGGTCACGCGTCCCGCCAAGGGCGACTTCGATCTCTGCGCCGACACCGGCATCAAAAGCTGCTGACACCGCCGGAGCATCGACAATCGGCACGAGGACCGTCTTCGCGAAGCCGGCCTCCAGCAAGCCGCGCAGGATCGCGTTGCTGTCACCGGATGCTCCGCTGGCCGTGGCATCCGCTGCATCCGAGAACACGACCAGACCGTCCGTTCGCTCCGCCTGGCGAATGGATTCGTCGAGAGACATCAACTTCGCCTGGAACAATTCGCGATTATCCCACATGAATCGTGCGATTCGTGCGGCTTTGCTTCGAGCGAGATCCGGATCATTGTTCGTGGTCACAATGACGTTTGACTGCAATGCCGGAACATCAGTGAATGCATTGCCAATGATCACGCCGGCAGCGAGGCCTTGTTCAGACTGCTCAATCTCCTGACATATGCGAATCGCCTGCCCGAATCGACCGCTGTCGGTCAGCAATTCGTCGCCTCTGACCAACATTGGCAGTTTGACCTGAGCGACCGTTGGCATCGCGGTTCCTTCCAGCAATTGCAGGAGAACGCGAGCCGCTCGCTGGCCGGTTTCGTAGTGGTCGGTGTGCGGATAGGTGTG
>JBDOMX010000173.1:0-2850 GCA_039831615.1 Planctomycetaceae bacterium | reverse complement strand
CTGCGTGAGCGGATGATGCATGGAATGGTAGTCCTGCGCGACTCTGTCTCTCACATGATTGACGAGTTTGGGATGATTGAGCGACACGGCGACAAAGAAATCGCGATTGGGAACACCGACGATGACTTCAGGACCAAACAATTCTCTCAACCGCTGATGAAATGTGTGTCCCAGAATCCGTGCGCTGTTGTAGGGATCCTGATTCACCGGCACCAGCATCTGAGGATCAGACTCGTTACCGATGAGATTCACCTGCATGGGATGGTCGGCTGCGTAGCCTTCCAGATTGTCCATCGCCAGTTCCTGCAGTGATTCCATGGACATGTCCCATTGTTGCAGCATGGCTCCATGGACGAACCGATACGTGTCATCCTCATCAATCACAAAAACCTGAGTCAGTCCTCCGATCCATGGCAGCTGGACGAAATCCTTTAGAGTTTCGGCCGCGTCTTCATCCGGGTACAGCATGGGCATGATGCGGTCTTCAACCTCCTCGAACGGCGGCATGACCTGATCGGGCCCCCACTCCTGCAAACGGACGACGCTGGTGAGTCCGGGCAGAATCACCTGAGCCAGTTTCTCGGGTTGCTGCAGGTATGATCGATAGAAATTTGACAGGTTGATCTCTGATCCCTGCAGCTCCAGCGCAAATCGTCCCTTCGGTTGCACGTCCAGCAGCGGAAAGTGCTTCCTGGCCAGCTGCATGACTTCCTGGCGAAACGGCTCGGGCGGCATGGCCGGGACAGGAGCGAACCTGATCGATTCGAGGATGGACTCACACATCTCGATGGTCTCAGCCTCCAGCGCCGTTCCTGGCACCGATTGCAGACTGACAACGACCATGACATTTTCATGCTCCAGAATCCACAGCCGCCACTCGTAGGATCGCCGTCGCAGCCGCTGCCACCAGTTTCCGGAGCCGCGCCGACGGGAGGAGCCGAACCAACTGCGATTTGCCGTGTCTATTTGAAGTGTTTTTCCCTGGCACGACTTCCTGACGGCGGGGAACAAAGTCGACACCGAAAAGGTGGGAGCAGGCTCCACGGTTGATTCGGGATCAACCCAGGCAGCGTAGAGCGCCATCGACCAGTTGACCGGCGTCCCTGCCGCTTTTGGCCGAATCTCGATGACTGATTCCTTCTGGGCCAGCCTCACAGAATCCGGATACCGGCAGCGAAACCAGTTGGCCGGTCCCTGAAACTCCGAAAAGTCCTCAGGACGATCTGAACTTCCAGAAGACCGAGCCATCGTGTGTGCACCCACCTCTCTAAAGACTATGGTCGCGATTCTACGCAGGTACCAATCGAATTCCCAGCAGACCTCGGATAGATCGTCCACAGCGCGTGCATCGGCTGGTTGGACGGGCAAACCTTTAGAGCAGTTTTCGAAAAGTCGTGGCGGGTTCTGGCTCGCGGGAACAATGGAATATCGGCTCTGGAACCTCCGCCGCGGCCACAAATCAGCGTAATACGCTGCAGGTGGAAGCTCGGCCACGTTCCTTCTCTCGACGGGGAGCTCAACGCGAATTTTCGCGGCGACCTGCTGAATGGGCCCTCATCCGGCCTCCGGCCACCTTCTCCCGTCACCGGGAGGAGGGAAGGCTTTATTTATGGAGGCAGTCGGCCATCGTTGCCCGTTTGCCACGGTCAGATTTGCCAGCCGTCGCGGTAGTCTTTGCGAAGGAGCCTGTCCGCGTCTTCTTCACCGGTGCTCATGGCTGCGGGGTCGTATGTGATCTCACGTCCGACTCTGTAAGCAACGTTCCCCAGTAGTACGACTTCCGTGAATGGTCCTGCATAACCGAAATGGCTTCCGGTGACGGATCCTGTCTTACAGGCAGTGATCCACTGCTGGTGATGATGCGTTTCCGAGAAGGATGTTGACGGTTCTTCCTCTGTGACAGGGTCGGAATTCAGCAGGCGAGGCGCCTTGCCGTGTTCAATGGCGATTTCACCCTTTGAACCGACAAACAACGATCCGTTCATCGGAAGTTTGGCAGCAATCTCTTCGGCCGGCTTTGCTGTGCCTTCATACCAATGGATCACCATTTCCGATTGGTCACCGTTCGCAGGGAACGTGAACGTTGTGCTCATGTGAGTGGGACCACTGTGTTCGTGCGGTGGTGGCCCTGCGGACACGACCCTGACCGGACGTCCGCCCAGTTTGAGTGCCTGAAATGTCGGGTCCATCAGATGAATGGCCATGTCGCCGATTGCTCCGCAACCAAAGTCCCACCAGCCCCGCCACTGAAATGGTGCATAGGCGCCGTGATAGTGACGTTCACTCGCTGGTCCCAGCCACAGATCCCAGTGTAAGTGTGCTGGCACCGCGGGAGTTTCCGTCGGCAGATCGATCCCCTGACTCCACCATCGACCTGGCCGGTCCGTAATAATATGGACTTCGGTCACGTCACCAATCACACCCGTTTGCAGCATGTTGACAAGACTGACATAACCGGGGTGTTCATGGTTTTGAGTTCCCATTTGAGTCGCCAGTTTTCGTTCACCCGCCACCTGGGCAATCCTGCGCGCTTCTTCCACGGTGTGCGTCAATGGTTTTTCACAATAGACATGCAGATCTCGTTGCAGGGCACGCATGGTGGCGGGCGCATGATTGTGATCGGGAGTCGCCACGACCACAGCGTCCAGGTTTTCCTGTTCCAGCAGCTGGCGATAGTCATGGTACGTTTTCGCGCCGGGGTGCAGCTCCGCGGCAGCGGCCAGTCGTTGTTCATCCACATCACACAGGGCCACGATCGATTCGGTACTGACGGCAGCGAGATCGGAACGCCCACGGCCACCGACCCCCGATCGCTCCAATGTTCAGTCGATCATTGGCGCCCAATACACG
>JBDOMX010001182.1:0-12696 GCA_039831615.1 Planctomycetaceae bacterium | reverse complement strand
CGACGGAGGAATTCTTGATTTTCCGGGTGTGCCCGAGAAACTCTGTTCGGGAAGAAGCATCGCCAATCGTTTGTACTTGTGGACCTTCGAGGCAGAGCTTATCAGCGCGTTCATGCGACTCGGGAAGATTCCCGGTATTCTGCTCTCCGTCACCTACGAGAGCCCGCAAATCTGGAACATCCCTCTTCTAAACTCCTACAGGTTCATCCCGGCATTCAACGTAACACCTGTGCCAAAAGGCGAATTCGGAAACACCTACCTCGATCACCTGCGAAGAATCGTGAGTACAATTGTGCCCCCACAGCGCGAGCAGTTCCGTAAGGCTGCCCGATGGATTGCCGAAGCAGTTCGCGAGAAACGCACTGCGTTCGCCCTGCTGATTCATGGTCTCGAGCCGGATGGGCTGCCAGGCGATCCGGGCCTTTTCAAAGTGTTCAGTGAGGGCAACGCCTACTATCCGCAGCTGGGCGATTTCATTGAAAAGGACGACGTCGCTCTGTTTGTTGGCTACAACTGGTATCCGCGTCAGCTTGCAGACACCGTGGACAAAGCGGGAGCCAAACAGATTCTGTGCTTTGCACTGGTCCAGGAACAGCCACCAACCCCGGCACTCTATGGAGAGGTCGGAGAACTGGTTCATTACACATCGTTCGACGAACTGCCGCAGGGCGAGGACCGAATCTACATTGATCTGAAGTTTGCTCAATACAACGCCGTGCTAAAGATCCCTGACTATCCGATTCCCGCACTGGAAACCTCGTCATTTGCCGAAGACGTCGTGTACTGGCATTTGGTGGCGGATGCTGTCGAGATTCTCAACACACAATCTCGGTAGCCGGCACTTCTGCATCGCAAAGCGTTGACCCCGTACTGCTCACCGTTTCAACGACGGCGGCGTGAAAAATGATACCATGAGAATCGTTCAATTCGAAATTGCCGGCCAGGGCCGCCGAGTGGGCATCGTCGACGGGGATGAAGTTTGCGACCTGACATCTGTCAAACCCACCTGGCTCCGGACCGTTGACGCATTTGTCGAAGCAGAGTGTAGCAGCAGGCACCTGAGCGACGTGCTTGCCGAGGCTGCCCGCCAACCCGCCGTTGAAAAACTCAGCTATGCAACACTTCTGCAAGGCGAACCGGGCGGCACTCTTCCGTTCCTGCATCCACCCGTTGACGCAGCCGATCGGCATCGCGTCACCATCACCGGAACGGGCCTCACTCATTTGGGCAGCATGCAGTCTCGAGACAACATGCATACCGACGATACCGAAGATCAGGGAGAGATGACCGACTCGGCGAAGATGTTCGCCATGGGCCTCCAGGGCGGCACTCCTCCGGCAGGTCAACGCGGGACATCACCGGAATGGTTCTATAAAGGGTCCGGGCACAATCTGCGTGGGCATCGCTGGACGCTGGAGTTGCCAGGTTTTGCCCGCGACGGAGGTGAAGAAGCCGAATTGGTTGGCTGCTATGTCATCGATTCACAAGGCGTGCCGCGGCGGCTCGGTTTTGCCCTTGGAAACGAGTGGTCGGACCACGCCACCGAAAGAATCAACTATTTGTATCTGGCTCCCTCCAAGCTGCGGCAGTGTGCTGTCGGGCCGGAACTGATGGTCGATTTTGACTTCCAGGAGTTGAAGCTCAGCTGTCAGGTCATTCGTAATGGACACACAATCTACGAGAGCGGCGAACTGCTGACCGGTGAGCAGCACATGTGCCATTCACTGACAAATTGTGAGGACCACCATTTCAAGTACCCGCAGCACCGGATTATCGGTGACGTCCATTTGCATTTCTTCGGCACCAGCAAATTGAGTTTCGGTGAGCGTGACTGGAAGTACGAAGATGGTGACGAAATTCACATTGTTCCTGGGTCCGGTGCCGCGTTGATCAATACCGTCCGTACGGTGCCGGAGAAACGCCCCACCGTGGCTGTTCAACCTGGCTGACGGAAAAACAGAAGTCGTGCCGTGTGACGGCGCGACTCTGTTGGCAGTCAGGATCGCTCGACTACAGCGTATTACGCTGATTTGTGGCCCCGGTGGAGGTTCCAGAGCCCATATTCCATTGCTCCCGCGAGCCAGAACCCGCCAAGACATTTCGAACACTGCTCTAATAACTGTCGCGAATTCAATGGAGCCATCACGCTCCGCCGTGATGATCAGCAGCCAAAACAGGACAGTTGTTGCTCGAACGGTCCTTAATTGTCCGCCCACCGAAACCGATCGTGCCAGCACGTTGCGGAAATCCCGGCCGTGCGAGTCAGAAACTAAGCATCGTGCGGGAAATAACTGCCCATTATCTCCTCTCCTCCGCCGCGCAGCGAAGAGGAGGGGAGAGCAAAAAGGTGAGGGGAAAGCAGTGATCCGTCAATGATTTACCGCTCGCTGCTGACGTCGCGGCACACTGCTATGCGATGATGTCAGAAATCGGCTGTCCGTAGTCGATTTCCAGGCGTTTCCGACCAGGGATTTCCATCCGGCGAGGATCGAGGCCAAGCAGTTTGTAGATCGTGGCGTGAATGTCGGTTACGTAATGGCGGTCCTGCACCGCGTGAAATCCGAGCTCATCAGTGGCGCCATGCACGACACCCGACTTAATTCCGCCGCCAGCCATCCAGATCGAGAACCCGTAATTGTGGTGATCACGACCGTCAGCTCCCTGAACTCCTGGCGTCCGCCCAAACTCTGTGCACCAGACGACAATCGTGTCACTCAACAGACCGCGTTGCTTCAGGTCCTGCAGGAGCGCAGCGATGGGCTGATCAACCTGCTCAGATGATTTCGCATGTTCCTCGGCCAGCTTGCTGTGAGCGTCCCATGATCCCGACGGTCCCTCGCCATGAAACACCTGAACGAAGCGGACTCCTTCCTCGATGAGGCGACGCGTCGCGAGCAGTTGTTCGCCGAACGGACGAGTGATTTCCCGATCAAGTCCGTACAGCCGTTGGGTGGCCCGACTCTCGTTTGCCAATTGCATCAGTTCGGGCACTGTTTTCTGCATCCGAAACGCCAGTTCGTACGACTGAATCCGAGCCCGCAGGGCGGCGTCTTCCGGACGTTGCTGGTGCGTCAGCCGATTCAGTTTGCCAATCAGCCGAGCACTGATGGCTTGTTCCTGAGACGTCATGTCCAGTCCCGGTTTGGCATATGGAAGCGGATCATTGGAATCCACACTGAGCCGTACGCCGGAAAATTCAGGCCCCAGATAGCCGGAGCCAAGTCCCTCAAAGCACTGTCGGTGCAACGTTGGCCCGATCGAAATGAATTGAGGCAGATTGTCATTCAGTGAACTCAGTCCATAGCGGACCCACGCCCCAATCGTCGGAAAGCACCCGTCCAGCAGATGGCGACCGGAGAGAAACTGCATCTGCGCGCCATGGTTGTTGTCGGTCGTCCACATCGAACGAATAATGGCAATATCGTCGACGCAGCGGCGAACATGTGGCCACCAATCACTGACTTCCACGCCACTTCCGCCGCATTTGGCATAGCCGACCTGCATTGGCCAGATCCTGGCCTCGTCAGATTTGATAACATTATTGGAGAGCTGTTCGCGCACATTTCGTGTGAACGGTGATTCGAAGACCTGACTGGCAAATGGGGTCTCACGGATCGTCTTCCCGGCATACCTGTTCAATACCGGTTTCGGATCAAAGCTTTCAAGATGACTGACACCCCCGCGCATCATCAGCCAAATCACACGTTTTGCCGTTGGCGCGAAATGAGGTGCGCCGGAAGATTGAGCAAATCCGTCACGTTGCAGCATGGCAGTGAGAGCAATACTCCCCAGGCTCATGCCGTCAAACAGCGATCGTCGGCGACTGATCGCCGCGGAATGCTGAGCAGGCAAATGAATTTGTCGATCCTGCATAACTCGATTACCGAATCGTGATGAAGTCATTGTGATTGAGCAGCACGTGGACGACGTTCTCGCGCGCACGATGACTGGCTTCGGTCGGTGACATCTTTCTTCCGGCGGACTCAGCCTCATACCCATACTCACTAAGCCCCTCGACGCACGCGTCCAGCTCAGACGGCAACGCGCTGCGGCCAAGCACACGCTCAAAAGCCGATTCGATGAAAGCCCGGTTTGTCTCTGCAGAAATCTCATGACCCACCTCGGCAGTGATCCATGCCGCCAGTTGACGTCCTCGCGTGAGCACCATCTTACTATTGCTCATGGCCAGCGCCTGTTGTGGCACGATACTGTGCTGGCGACGGTAGCATTCCTCCACACTTGCCGGATTGAACACCGTGAGAAGCCTGATCTGATGGTCTCGGGAGTAACGGTAATAGATTGTTCGCCGAGTGCCCTCGTTCCCTTCGGAGATCGGCAGGTCCGGGCCGCTCATGGTGGAATCCAGTTTCCCGGTCAGGCAGATGAGTGTATCGCGAACCAACTCTGCTTCCATCCGACGCGGATTCATCCGCCACAACAGCCGGTTGTCGGGGTCGATCTCGGTATTCCGTGGCTCGGCACCGGCTGAGCTCGATCGCATGCGATAGGCGCCGGACGTCACGATGAGCCGATGCACATACTTCATGCTCCACGAATGTTCCATGAATTCAACTGCTAACCAGTTCAGTAGCTGATGATTTTCCGGCTGCTTTGTTCTCAATCCAAAATCAAACATGGAATCAACGAGCGGCGTTCCGAAGTGTCGACTCCAGACATGATTGACGGCGACACGAGCGGTGAGTGGGTTCTTTCTGTCAGCGATCCAGCGCGCGAGCGCCAGACGCCGACCGGTCGAAGTCGGAGGATACAACTCTCCGGCGTGCGGCTCTTCGGCCGAAGACTGACCTGATCGCAACTTTGACTTAAGTGACTTGAGCTTCTCCGACGCTGCGACAACATTCTTCATCGCATCGGCGACGGCTGTTTGTGTGTCCTTGTCATCCGCGTCGATAGATTCATTGGCGGCTGCAAATTCATTGTTGGCAACCATCAGTTCCAACTCAGCGCGTAAAATCGCAGCCTGATCCTGCGCCAGAACCGCAACACGAGTCAACTCCGCAAGTTTCGGTGCGGAGCCAGACACTTCCACGAACTTCGCCAGATCAGCAGTAAAAACAGCTTCCAGTGCAGTGCGATCCGCCTGCATCAGGATCAAGTTCAGCTCAGCCGCTGCCACTTCCCGTCGGGCCTGGACTGGTCCGGTTTCTTCGGCCGCGCGAGACGCCGGCAGGTTGCCGGAGCCTGGTCCTCCATCAGTCGCAGCATCTGTTGGGCCTTGTGACCCTTCCGGCAAACCGAGCGCCGCGGTCAGTTCGTTCCGTTTTTCATTCAGATACTCGGTCGCTGCACTGACCGACGCGTCGGCATCCGCCATCACTGCCAGACGAGCATTCGGTCGCAACGCAGGAAAGTATGCTTCGACGGGTAAATTCACCGGAAGAATCGTCCCTTCCACACTTCCCAGTACGGCCGGAATTCCGGGGAGATGGGGCTGATCCTGATCCGGTCGTGTTTCTTCTCCACGAATGAATCGGAATGTCGTGGCCTGTGGATTGGCATCGTAGACGCGCGGCAGACCATCTTTTTCCAGATCCGTTTCCATGCCGACCGGGTCGAGTCTCACGTCGTGCGGTTCAAAAAATGCACGGAAACGATAGTAGTCCTCATGCGAAATCGGATCGTATTTATGCTCGTGGCAACGAGCACAGTTGAGCGTGACGCCAAGAAAACCCTTGCTCGTGTGTTCGATGATGTCGTCCAGCCAGAAATTACGGTTGTACAGGTACCAGTTGCGTGCCAAAAAACCAGTGGCCCGAACGACCTCCGGACTTGCCGGGTCGAGCTCATATCCGGCAAGCATCTCCTGGGCCATGCGATCGTAACCTTTGTCCTGATTCAGTGACTCGATGATCCAGTCGCGCCAACGCCAAATGTGCTTCTGGCTGTGCCGCATCTTGTTGTCGAGTCCGGACCAGTCGGTATATCGCCACACGTCCATCCAGTGCCGCCCCCAGCGTTCTCCGTACTGCGGGCTCGACAACAGGCGATCGACGACGGCTTCGTAGGCAGTGTCAGCCGACTCCCGGAGATACGAATGCAGTTCTTCGCGGGTCGGTGGCAGCCCGGTCAGATCGAGATAGACGCGCCGCAACAGCATTTCTTTGGTTGCAGGTCCCGCTGAAACGAGGCCGTGTCGTTGGTGAGTGGCGGCCAGGAAAGCGTCAATTGGATTTTGCTGCCAGTGAGCTTCCCCGATCACCGGCGCGCGTGGTCTGACCGGACGTTGGTAGGCCCAGTGACTTCGAGGGTCCGCTGGAATCGGTTCGTCTGCCCCGTGGGCGCCCTGGGTAATCCAGGACTTCAGGAGCGTGATCTCCTGTTCACTGAGCGGTGAACCCTGCTCCTCGGGCGGCATTTGTTCCACATCACCGCTGCCCAGAACGGCCTCGATCAACACACTCTCCGCAGTCCGTCCAGGTTCAATGGCGGGTCCACGATCACCACCCAGACGAATGAGCTGAACCGCGTCGAGCCTCAGGCCGGACTGTTGCCGCAATGCACCGTGGCAGGCAAAACAGTGCTTTGCGAGGATCGGCTTAATCTGTCGTTCGTAATCGACGGGCGTGTCGCCGGACACCCCTGCCGTGACGCACAGGCATACCATCAAACACAGGGTCGTTCTCAGGCACGATCCTGCGACACAACAGCACACGTCGTTCCGATTCAGCGACAAGTTCACGAACGTTCCTCAGTAGATCCGGAGCGTTGGTTTTCATTCCTCGCAGAAGCTTTCATGCAACATCCTACAGCGTATTACGCTGACTTGTGGCCGCGGCGGAGGTTCCAGAGCCCATATTTCATTGTTCCCGCGAGCCAGAACCCGCCACGACTTTTCGAAAACTGCTCTAGCAGTCCAGTCTCCACAATTTCACCGAACAGTACAAGTTCCTGTACACGCACCCTCGGCCCGTATTCTCTGCGATGCAGTCGCTGCACAACTCTCGTCGTGACATCGGTGACTGTAGAGCCCCGCACGATCCTTTGGTATCGTTGCAGCAACCGACGAACGCAGAGGACGCTTGCGAACACAGTGACCCCAGGCGCATCATCGCAGTCATTGTTGAGACATTTTGTTCAAATGAAAGCGAATTGTGCCAGCATCAGCGACGGCTCCGCAGAAACTCGATCAACGTTTCCGGCGCATCTGTCTGAATCCCGTCCGCGTTCCAGTCGATCGCCTGCTGCCAGTTGGCAGGGTCCGGTTTGAGTTCATCGACAAAGACGATGGCACCAGTTTTGTGACACTTCTCAGAGAACGTCGATGAAAACTCATTCCAAACTGGTGCAACAATCGTGGGTGTGGTGTCGCGCAGCATGTCCGGCAGCGACTCTTCCGACTCTGGATCCGGCATCGGGATGCAGGTTGGACAGACGCGACGAATCTCAGCGACAAGGGTTGGGCTTACACACCAGACCACCTGTTGCTGCATGTCATGGTCGAGGATTCGTCGGGCCACGCGATCAACCGGTGCATCTTTCAGGTCCAGGTAAATTCCGATCTGATCCTTGCAGAGTTTCAGAATCTCATCGAACGTCGGCACGCGTTCATCAGACCACTCTGAGTTGATGCGACTGCCAATATCGAACTGTTTGATCTCAGCGAGCGTGAAATCCCGTACTCGTCCTTTGGTTCCGTCGGTCAGATAGGCATCCACCGTCTTGTTGTGAATGCTGACGAATTCACCGTCTTTGGTTGTGCGAAGATCGATTTCGACAAAATCGGCTCCCAGATCAATCGCCTTTTGGTAAGCCGCCAATGTGTTTTCAGGGATGTTTTGATGGGCGCCCCGATGAGCGATTACGTAAATGTCACCATGCCTGGGCTGCCGTGGATACGGGGCACTGCGTTTCGATGGATCTGCCAAAGTACATGTCGCCAGCATCGCGACCAACAACAGCGCACACGGCGTTCTGCAACGACACCTGATTCGATCCCTGGCTGACCGTAACAGTGGAGTGGCGTTGTGGCTGGTATCGGTTGGATTTGCGGGGTGAGTTGTCATGTCAGCGTGCCGAGGGAATGCCGATGTCGTTTTGATTTGACCCGAAACATGAGCACGGTGGACCGACTGTTGGGCGGCGAGCAACTGACAACTAATCAGTGACGGTTCCCCGGAAGACCGAAGCTCCGGCACCGTGAGATCTTCATGCTCACTGTACCTCAACACATCCGATCGATAACGCCCGGCCGTCCGCGGCCCGCCAGATGGACTAAACAGTGACGTCAGCACAAGCCCCTGCCAAACTGCTCTATGTCCTTGCATACGTCGATGCGCGGGGTGCCTGATACGATATATTCAGGTGTGGCGTCTCCAGCAGTTCCTGTTCGTTCGCCAGGGACCGGCAACCGGCTTCGACCAGTCCACCCGTCAGCAGAGTGCGTTCCACCGGGTAAGGAGACTTGCCTGTCAGAAAGGTTTCTTCGGCTTTCGACATCAACGCGGCTGAATACGTCACATTGGGAGTCGGCGGGAGATAGAACAACGTTGAAAGCGGGTCGGGTTTCCCTTTGATCTTTGCTGCGAAGGTGAAGTCACCGACCAGTCCATTCAGCAGCAACATCGTTGCTTTGACACCATCCGCGTATTCGAATCGGTAGACAATCGGATCTTTGACCCATTCCTGAATCTGATCCGGGGTCGGGTATCGATGACTAAACGTTTTCGGCTGAGCGAGAGTCTGACTGCGGGACAGACATGCTTCGAACAGCTGAGGATCCCATCCTCCTTCTGCCCAGCCGCCAGCGTTCATTGCATTCCAGACAGATTCGCCTCGCAGAGCCTGCAGGGACACCACGCCGGTTTCGCCCCCACGTCGTCGTTCCGCCATGCATTGGATCACTTCAAGCGCATGGAAGTCGTAACTGTCGATCCCGCCGATGGCGACGCACATCAGCTCCTCAACATCCGCCCCGTACGGCATGTCGATGTCCGGCATGCGCCACGTGACCGGCAACGACGATCCAGCGGTGAAGGCGAAATCCAGCTCGTGTGAGATCTCCACCATCTCCTTCGCCCAGTCCCGGTTCCACGACAGGTGTTTGTCGTTGAAGACGGGCAGACTCCGGCCATCGTGGCGAAATACGTCGGTCACCTGCTTAAAGAATTCGTAGCGAGGATACTTTGTCTGCTGGTACTCGCTTTTGGGGTAATTGCCGTGTTCACCGATGATCAGCACGGCGTCGACTGCCAGCTTTCCGCCTCCGCACCGCAGCGTTTCAGCAATACTCGGATAGATGGGGAAGTCAAATTCTTTGGACCGCTGCCGGCTGAGGTCGTTCTCTGGTTCCTGGTCAACATAGGCACCAACCACATCGAACGGCGGATGGTGCCAATGGCCGTTGATCGGATAGCCCACCAAAAACCGCTCTGCCATATGCCACGCGTGGCAGTGGTATCTCCATTCGGTGGTCACGACGGCAAGACGCTTCCGGGCGTTCGATGTAGAACGGCCAGCCAGTGCGACTGGTCCGGCCGCAAGCCCCGTCGCTACAGTGCCCAGGAACTCTCTTCTTGAAACCATCATACGTGTCCTTGTCGATTGAGGAATGACTCACTCGGTCCGGTGTCGCCGACCCCCTGGCTCCACGTCATGAGTACCCGCAGCCTCATCGTCACAGACCGGAATACGGCAACTCAGGGGCCGCCGCTTCGGCAGCCGTTTCCAGTTGATGCAGCTTCTCATGTGGTGTTTCGACGGTCAGACCTGCAAACGAAGGTGCAGCGGGCAACCGCGTCAATTCGTGCGATCGCTGACTGCGGTTCATGGCGTCACTGGCCGCAAAACTCCAGACGACCAGTCCCAGAGCTCCGCACGTCAACACGGCCAGCCACCCCAGAAATGGCGTCAACTGATCGGCACGCGTTTCTGCCGAAGCCGGTAACCGGACTCTGGAGATTCTTCCTGCTAACAGCAGCGGTGCAATGCTCAGTCCTCCGTCGGCACTGGAGGCATAGGCTTCTCGCTTGAAAAAATATCCGGACACCGTGACTTCCGTCGAGTTGCTGTTGAATTCTGACGCGAATGAAAGATCGCGGTCGGCCTGCAGCGCGACTACATGGACAAGACCATCCCCGGAATCAGGCAAAGTCAGCCACCCATCCACGACATTCCGATACTCCGTTGAGTCGTTGGTCAGCTTTTTTCGAGTCAGACGGCGAAGTCGTCCCGTGACAGTCCAGGCCCGGCCGCGGCAATCATCTGGTGCATCCATCAGCATCGCGTAGCGTGCGACGGGCAGCTGGCTGTTCTGTTTTGCTGTCAGTCGTTCGGCCAGCCCCATAGAGACGAACCACGCCCTGGTTTCATCGACACTCACACCAATCGCATTGTCTTTAATCGACTTCCGCAGATCATCGCGCAAAACTCGGGTCGAATCCGGGGAAAGATCAGGGCGCCGGACGGTGTGGGTCATCGCGGAACCCTGCGAGGACACTGCGTCGGTCACGGGACTCTCAGGGAAAATCCGTGCCCAAAACTCGGTACGGCCGGCGACCCTGCTGCCGATCAGCACCATTCCAAGAGCCACCACCATCAGTGTCAGCCGAACCTGGTACTTCTGTGAGATCAGGCCGCGCGGTGATTGTTTTGATCGAAAACGCAATGAGTGTCCTTCACTGCCTTGATGCCAACCGGGACGATGGATTTGAGCAGAGGATTGGAGTTTTGATCTGAGCTAACAAACGTCGTTCCGGAATATAACTGCTGCTCCGGGGAAATCCCACATCAATGCGTCCTGCAGCCGTCTCGACGGTGCCGTTTATTGGAGGGACACGGGGTGTAGACAGGCTTCTGTTCTTCTCCCCGGTGCGAGGGGCGAGAATGCCCAAAGGGCAGGTGAGCGGGGCGATTTGAAATCGGTGACAGCCGCTCATCCGTCCTCGGGTCACTTCCCCGCCAGGCAGAAGGGCTGTCACACCCAGTCCCTGCTCCGTCCGCAGAGTTTTCCACTTTGGCAATCGTGGAAATTTTTGGCCGGGATACGAAGGTGGCCGACGGATGAGGGTGTTTTTCGCACAACGGTCCGCGACACGTGTCAGCTTCTGGAGCTCGAACATGAGTTGCTGGACCGAATGACCAGCGATGAGTCGCATGTCGGAAGCGGACAATTGTTCGCGGGTGAAGATCGATGATCGCAATCCAGCAATTCTCTGAATATTGCACTGGCTTCATTCATCGCGTTCAATGAAGGCCCGTATTCCCTGATCAATGCGTCCGTAATCAATCGTCCGTCAGATTCGGTCGTCACAGACATCGCGTGAACGTGTGTCGCACCACGTCAGGCCGCCCTGTCCCACAGCCGTTGTTCAAACAGGCAGTCCTGAAGGCTTGCCGCCCACGCGACGTACACGGCGAAGCGTCCACGTTTTTCGTTCGTACCGGCGAAGATGTAGACACCGGGAAAGTCGCAAAATCCTGTATCAGGTGGGCAGACGGTAAACGTGTGCTTGCCCCATGTTGCGATTGTATCGTGCATCAACTGACTGACCTGCCGGTTGCTGGTTCCTAAAGAGTTCACCGTTCGGTCCACACTCATTTTGGTTACCGTTGATTCAGGGTACTATACACTTGTTCCCCTTTAGCAGATCTCTGGAACACGCCGTACGGCTCGAATGAACATTACGTCACGCGATGCGTTCGTGTCGGGTTTCCGCCATGCATATTCCTGCCGACATCAGATGTATTGTTGACATAACGCAACAAACTGGACGTTCGCGCGGCAACCTGAACAATCGGCATCGGTAGCGATTAATTTTTTGCATGGCTCGCGGTCACTCAATGCAACGATGTTCTGGACAGCTGCACGAGGCAAGGTCTGATAAGCCCCATGCTCACATCCTGTGATCCGTCGCTCCGGGCAAGCGGAACTCATTCAAACTCCGGCAGGAATTCCCGTATCGTTTCGAAGGCGTGAACAGCCTGTTCGTCGTTCATAGGCGTCTTCGGTGGAGCAACCCATCGCTGCATGACGCCGAGTTCACTCAGGACGGCCTTTGCCGTCGCATGCAGGAATTCGTGCAAAGGGACAAACGCAGCAATCAATGCGTTGGCCCTGCGCTGCGCAGCGAAACCGGCCTCATAGTCGCGGGCCAGCCAGGCTTCGTGCGTGCGCACCGCCAACTGCGGAGCAATGTTGCCCAGCAGTCCCGTGGTGGCGCAGACGCCCGCATCAAGTAGATGCAGGAAGAATCCGTCACCACCAACGATCACACGAAAATCAGAATCCGGTCCCAGCGCGGCAAGATAAGCCAGTGTGTTGGCCGGCACCCCGGAACTGTCTTTGACGCCCTGCACGCCGACATCTCTGAGTCGCGGAATCGTGGCCGGCTCCACGGCCACAGTTGTCAACTTCGGAATGTTATAAAGAAGAACCGGGAGCGACGAGAGATCGACGAGATCAGCAAAGAATCTCACGATCTCGTCCTGCGTCATCGGGAAATAGAACGGGGGATTGACCAGCAGACCGTCGGCTCCCAGGTCGGCGGCGTATCTCGCCTGCTCGTGGGTTCGCCGAACATTGGGCTGACCACAGCCAACGATCACCGGGACTTCACCGGCGACCTCGTCGATGACGGACCGAATGGCAATCTCGCGCTGATCATCATCGATGCCGGCAAATTCACCGGACGTTCCGAGCAGCACAACGCCCTGGCAGCCATTGTCGATCAAACGGCG
>JBDOMX010000775.1:0-12719 GCA_039831615.1 Planctomycetaceae bacterium | reverse complement strand
CCTGCGAGAAAAACTCTGGGACGACACCATCAACAGCATGGAAAAAGGAACCCGCAACCGACGAATCGGCAAAAAACTAAAGCAAGTTATCCTGCTGGAAACGTGATAGCGTTTTCAGTTTGAGTATGTTAGTATTCGCCGATACCTAGAACTTGATGATTAGCAAGCTTTATCTCGAAGCGCTAACCGCCGAAAGCTGATTTTATGCGATAGAGCCACGCTTGACCAGCCGGCATCAAACGCTTAAAAACCCGGTAAGTACTTCAAACAACGTCGAGATTGGATCAAGCACCGATTGGAGTTTCTTACCGTTGTTTGATAGTTCGGTGATGCTATGCCGTTGTCTTTCTTTACGCTTCAGTTAGCTGAAGTGTTACCGACTCTGCATTGCGTATTGGCAATGAAGGATAAGGAAGAAATGAGAATGCAGAACTTTCGAGCATTGGCTTGCATCGCGGCCTCGGTCGTCACGGGCTCGGTTGGCGGAGCGAGCGACCTGATTGTACCACCTCGAAACATAGAGGCGGCACTTGAAAGCTACTTGGATCGCCCCTTCGTGGTCTACACCCGCGATCCGACGATGCCCTGTTTCTCTGACTATGTTCCCAGGCGGGAGGAAGCAGACGCGAGACAGGCGGTTCGTTTCGCGACCAACGAATACGAGCCCGTTCAGCTTGGTCTCTATGTGCCATCGACGCGCCTTGCTTCTTTGACGGGTGTCACGATCGAAGTTCGCTGTGAGTTGCCACTCACGATTGGGTATCTCTATTACGAACCTAATGCCCGCAGACGAGTGCTCGATTTCGGCCGAATCTACGACCACCGTCGACCAAGCATGCCCCTTTATGTGATCCCAGGAAACTCGATTGCGGAAATCCGGCCAGGCCGTTCTGCCGCGTTTTGGGTGACGTTCGGAAATCGTCAAGGAGTCGAGCCGGGCGACTACAAGGCATCGATAATTATTACAGCCGAAGGGATTGATCCGATAGAGCGTGAGGTAGAAATTCACGTCCATTCGTTTGCGCTGCCGCGGCCTAAAGCTGCGTTCGGTTGTTACTACCGTATCGACAGAGTCCCGGTCTACGACGGCCGGAAGTACCAGGAGATGTATATTCGTGATCAAGCCGAGCACGGACACAACTGCGCGCAGATCATCTCAACCTTCTCATCTTTCGGGATGGACGAATACCAGATCGACGGCAAGGTGCCCGCGCCCGAATGGATTGTCAAGTGGCGCGATCTGCTCAATCCGTCGGACTTCGCGCGCGGGGTGATCAATCCAGCACAATTTATCGAAATACAGATGGAAATGTGTCAGCAAGCAGGATTGACTTTCTCCGACCTACCCGTCTTTGGCGTTCAAGACAATCCAGCGGGGCCCAGAAAACCGTTTGTCGCGGAGACTCTTCGACGTCTCACGGTCGAAAAAAACTGGCCGGAGATTCTGCTCTACATGCGCGATGAACCGCCTACTTGGATCAATGAGGGATTTAGCAGGGAATTCGTCGAAAACATCACTGAGTACAAACGGCTGAGGAACTGCCGTACGGTTGCGGCTATGAGCGGTGAGAGCGCGGTCACATGGGGCCATCTGCACGATGTGTGGATCGTACTCGGTGGCTACCCCACACCTGAAATGGTCCAGGAAGCAGGTCGACAAAACGCTCAGGCATGGACGTACCTGTATGACCTGAGGATCACAAACGCTGTGGCGAATCGTTACTACGCGGGACTCTACACCTGGGGGCTCGAACTGAACGGGAATGTGCCGTACGCCTACCACCATGGAGAAGTTGGTCAGCCGCATCCCGTGTATTTACCGCAGGAGCAAAGGCCGTCGCGGGAGCAGATCCTGGGGTTCATTCTGCCAGGCCCTGACGGACCGATCCCCGGCGTCGGCTATGAAGGTCGAAGGGAAGGGATCGACGATTATCGTTATCTGCAACTGCTTGAGGCGAGAGTTGCCGAAGCAGACGCGCAAAGCGACGTCAAGGTTGCTGCCGAGAAGTGGTTGACCAACCTCAAAAGCCAAATCCAGCGATCTGCGGTGCGAGGCGTTTTGCTCGATTTCGTAACACTCTGGGATCTCGACTGGATGAATCCCGATCCAGACATCGACCCGAGCCACTATCAAACGATTCGCGAGGTCGCTACTCGATTTATCGAGCAGTTACCTTCTGCACCGGGCGAAGCGAATCGTCCCCCGGAGTTTCATGAGTTGCCAGACGGTGGACTTGAAGGCGCAGCGTTTGATGGGAAAAGCCTGGAAGAGTGTCTCGAGACCCTTGAGAACGGCACGACCGCGGAAAAACGTGCTGCTGCATGCGCCATCGCACTGCGAAGTACAAGCGAACTCAAGTTGGTATCTACCGAGGCACTTGTCGCTACCTTGGAAGATCCCGAGGTTCGCATCCCCGCCTTGCGCGCTCTGCGAGCGATGGGATCAGCGGCCGTGAAGGCGATTCCCGCGATCAAGGCTCAGCTGCGTCACCCTGACCCGTTCGTTCGAATGCACGGGTTGCTAGTGCTCGACGCCATCGGACCAGCGGCGATTGACGTGATCGCAGAAAGTCTGGCGGATACATTTCCGGGGATTGCGGGGCTAGCGGCCCATTCTCTCGGGCGGAAGGGTCGCCTGGCCGTATCAGCCCTGCCGGCGCTCGAGCGAGCCCTCCAGTCATCGAACCCCCGGGTTCGAGGTCAAGTGATCACCTCGATGCGGGCAATTCGTGGTGAGTAGGTTTGGGTATGCTGTTCATCCTATCCATGTCGGCCACGGATCCTGGAACCTTTTCTTCGGCATCATAGACGAGTTCGCAACGGGAACGATCCGTGCGTTCCCAGTGATGTCGCGTCCATCCTGCCGTGAAAGAAAGGGGGTCAGACTTAGTTTTCGGTTTTCGATAGCAGTTGTGCCTTCAGGTTCTTCACTTCTTCAAAGAAGTGCATCGTCTCGACAAGTACCTGTGAGACTGACGTATCGCGGACCAATCCCCGCACAACACCGGCGGCCCGATGGGATTGACCGGAGCCGACGTGGTGTCGCTCCAGCACGACGGCCTTGTCCGGCCAACCATCTTGGTTGTAATCCACATCAGTTCCTTGATCCGTTCGACAAACGCCTAACTGCCCGACAGCCATCCGTCCGTCCGTCGCCCTTAACAACGGATTCTCCGCTGGCATGTCGGTTATCTTGACCGCGCTTATCCCGCATGGTACAAAAGCAAACGCCAAAATTCAGATCACGATCGAGTTGCGCAGACAGGAAAACATCAAGAGCTTTGACCTGAGAAATCAGGAAATCTCCTGCAATGAATAAGGTGCTATTGATACTGACGGCAACCGTGTTGCCGATGGTGAGTGCGGGCATTAACCGGGCGACCACCACCGTCTCAGCGGCGATTGACCAGCCTGTGACGCTCACGTTAAAAAGCACAGAGGCTTCTTCACTTGTTGACAAAAACGCGTTGACCTGGCTTCACGTGGCTTGGCGCGACGGACCAGATTCGCCGAACTGTCGGGATGGCCCAGGCCGAACGTCGTGGAAAGCACCGCCATTGTACACCCGGTGAAGTAACGACTCAATGGGGTGGCAACGTCGCGACCAAAGTCGAGCTGCTGGCGATGCGGTTGTAGTTCGTGTTCCCGATAATCGCGATCCTGAAGTCGGCTTCCGAGAAATTTTTATCCTTGGGATAAGCAGTTATTTCCCAAAGTGGGTTGCGAGAAAAGGCAGGGTCTTCCGGTTGCTCCACTGGTGGACGCCTTCGAAGAAGTCGCTTTCAAGGTGATCGGGGACGCCCAGGCAATGGTACGTACGTGCCAGGTCCTCAAAGGCGCGTTTCGTGGCGTCGATAGGAAAGATGCGGTCGCGAGAGCCGCTGATCACCAGCATGGGGCGGGGTGCGATGAGCGCGCCAATATCGCTCATCTCCGCCCATTCCATCAGATGCGGCACGCAATTACAGATGCAGTGGTGAATGCTGTAAATCGAGTCTTTCAACGTGCAGTAGTAGCCCGCGCACATGGCAAGTTTGATCCGGTCTTCAATAGCGGAGAAGAAAAGCGTCGTGGTGCCACCGCCAGACAGGCCCGCGGCGGCGATACGGACCGGGTCGACCTCATCGCGTGTTTCGAGGAAATCGACGACACGGCTGCCGTCCCAGCACCGCATGCCGATCGGGGTTCGGCCGATGAGAAAGCCCGCCCGAGATAGGCGCTGGCAACTATGGGGCTTTTCATGGCGTGTTTCGTTCCACCCACGTTGCACCACCGCCACCGTTACGTACCCGTGCTCCGCGAAAACTACGGCGTAGTCCAGGGCATGTTCCTGTCCCTTCTTCTTCTCTGCTTCGGTGCCCTCGCGAATGTACGGATTGATGCCACTGTGACCGTGGAAGCAAACGATGGCCGGCCGCCTGCCTTTCACGTTCTTTGGCACGTAGTAATAGGCCGGAATCCAGTAGTTGACCTCCGAGCGAACGTAGATCTTGTGGCGTGTGAAGGCGTCTGTCTCGAGCTTCTCCGCCCATTTTACCTCTAGTGGCACCGACTCAGGATCCGGCCCAAGCAGCTCAATCAGCCTCGCCTTGAACTGCCCGCGCCACGCCCCATGTTCGGCAGGCGTAGCGGCCTGCCACGCCATTTTTGGCGTAAGTCTCTCCACCTCCTTCTCCAGATGCGTGTAGATTCTGCTATTTACCGTCATCTTGTTTTTGAGCGGTCGTCTGGCTGAGAAGTGTTCGCCGTCAACGTTTCCGTTGACGACAACCTCCAGTTCTTCCAAGTAGGGAGGCTCGCCTTGGTCGACGGCCGGTTTTTCTTTTAGCGTTAATCCGAGTTGATTGTCTCCACGAAACGGTGGGCAATCCGCCAAGGAGATTTCCAATCGCTGTCCCCGCAAACCGCCCCGACGCTTGCCAGCCGGATTACGCTTGATCTTCGCAGGATCAACGAGCTTCCCATTGATTGCAATATCTATCTCGTCGGTTTCAAGGAGGTAATAAATCCAAAAAGTGAGCTGGCCTGACAGCTTCTCGCCGCCCGCGCCATCGGCCATGCGGAACGGAAAGACGAGCTGTTTTCCTGTGTGCTCCTGGTCGAAAGTCAGCACCTGGCTGTTGATATGGCCAAGCGGGCTGCGTCCTTCGTCATACCAGGGGTAGTTGCGAGCCGGCGGCTTGCGACTCGAGATGCCCTTGCCCATCGGCAGGTAGCGATAAGTGCGCGGCCCGGCGAAGACGCTTTCTTTCGATTTGACGGCCTGAGTCCAGCTCGTGATGCGAGCCTGCTGCTCCGGCACGGCGGTCACTTCGCCGCCGAAGTGAATTCCGACGTTCCAGAACGAAATGCTATCGGCTCCCCACGTATAATAATTGGCGGCGGCTCCGCGGGCTTCCGATTCGGTGAGCAACATACCGAGATAGCTGTTGGGTTTATGCTTAGCCGACATAGCGATCGGCCGGTCCAGTATGCTCGGGGGCCCGCGGTAGATCGATCCGATCATGTTGCCCATGACGGCAATCGTGTCGACGCCGGCCGGCTTCGTGAAACGCGTGAACTGGTCGACGGGAAGCTGCGGATCGGTATTGTTCCAGGTCGTGATGACGACGTAATCGATCCAGCCGCGCCGAACCCACGTTTCGATGTCGACACCGGCCAGCCAGCAAGCGGCGATCGATTCGGGGACACGGACACCCAAAGTCAGGTGGTCTCGCCTTCGCTGCACCGCCGCAGCGTCGAGCATCTCACGAATCTGCCCGACATACTTGGTCATGATCGGTGCCTTTTTGCGCCCTTGGTCACGGGGAAAATGTTTCGCCCAGCGGGCGAAATTCAGCTCCAGCCCGTCGACGTCGTATTGCTGGGCAATCTCCCGCATGATGGCGAGTCGATGTTCGCGGACTTCCTCGTGCGAATAATCGAGTGCCGTTTCGTTCGTGCGACCGTCAGGCTGCTTGATCACAAGCTGTGGATGCTCCATGGCAAACTTCGGACAACCTGGATTATCGGGGTCGAGGCTCCTGTGATGCGTATCGCTCATGCGAATGGCCGCCAGCACTTCTTTGCCTTTGGCGTGCATGTGTTCGGTGACGACCTTCAGCGCATCGGTCCCTTCTGCCCGAAGGCTTCGTATGCCCCCAGCCCAGCCTTCTGAGTAGCCAGGTCCAAAACGATCACCGTAAGTTTCACCCGCCTGCGAGTCGAATGTGCAGATGTCGGGCGTAGCGGCAAGAAACACGTACGTCGAGAAGGGTACTGCCTCAGCTTCCTTGTCCAGCCACGCCTTGACAAACCGCGAAGTACCTTTTTGCGGTGCCTCGCCGAGCATCTGAGCATCGTCGTTAAAGACAGCGCGCGGCTTAGGTGAGTGAGCGTCGGATGCCCGTGTGAGACCCATCCCAACGAACAACCAGGTAAAGATACAAACAACTATACGCAAGACCATGATGGAATCCTCCAAGCAGTGTTTATTAGACGAAGAAATTGCTGGTACCAAAATTCTCCGTTGAATGAGATGACGCGATGAACCGAGCCGTTGGGAGCAGACCGTCCTTGAGTTTGCCGACACCGCCGCGACCCTGATTGAGCGTGAAGCTGAAACCGCCCCGCGCGCCTTCCGGAAGCCCAAAACCTTCGTCGTCGGTGCTGCAGATAACGGCGTACGTTCGGCCACCGGCCTCCTGGCCGCCCGGGCCGGTGTAACGGATCCAGGCCTCGACCGTCCACGCTTCGAGGTAACAGGATATCCCAAGAACTAGCACGAGCTTGGCAGTTGGACAACTCATCATGGGTTATCCCCTCGCAAAAAAGCATTGAGCTTCGGTGTATGTAGTGTGCGTGTGATTCGAAAGACGCCGGCAGGACCATTGGGGTGGCCGACGTAAACAAAGATGTGTTGTACGCCGCGTTTTTCATCGATGACCGCGCCTGCCGGGTGGAAGCCGTCCGCGTCGGAATAGAATTCGCCCTCGCGCATCAACAGCCGGCACTCACGTCGCCATTGGCCTTTTGCCCAGTCCGCGGGGTCGATACTCCACAGCCAAAGTTGCATCCGATGCCGTTCCGAACGCACGATCTCCAAACGCTTTGTTTCTGGATTGAACGTATCGTCGCGCAGCGCCGTGGAAAAATGTTTCCATGTGCGGCCCTCATCCTCGCTACGGAAAACGCCATGATTGTTCACCGCCACGACCGCGCCATCGCGCGCCGTGCCGATGGCGTGCAGGTGGACCTTGTATCCCAGCGGCGATTCGTTCTTCGGATTAAACTTCGCACGGTGCGATAACGGCACCGCGCCACCACGATTGCGATCTTGTGGCTGCATGGAGTCGCGCAAATCATAGTGCACACCCAAGCCGGTAGCATGAGTTTCATGTCGATCGCCTGATGTTTACTTGGGAGTGATTATTGACGACGACCAGAAACGTATCGAGTAGAGATCAGCGTCGCTCATCACAAACCGTAGCCGCACCGGCCTGCCGGCAAGATTGGCGAGATTGGAGCCATTTTTCCAAGTCACCTTTCGCTCGATCTGATCACCGACGATCTCTTCGGCATCCGCCAGCGTGTATCCCCTGATCGGTGTCCCGTCGGTGTTCTGGATTTCTACACGGATGTCGCCCACCGCCGATGTCGCGTAGTTGAGTAGCAGCTCAGTATCCGCCAGTCTGCTCCGCGCGAAGACCAACGGCTTGGTGACGAACTGACCATCCTGATACTCGGCGTGGACCGATACAAAACCGTCGAGTCGAAGACTCAGCCGCCGCAAGTGGCTCGTTTTGTGCCCGTAGTGCGAGACGTAGTAGATCGACATTTCCCCCGGACCCGTCTGCACAATGCCGGGAGAGATGATCATATTGCGATCGGTCCAGTTCTTCGGCTCCAAACCGGGGCGGACAAACGCTTGGAGGAATCTTCGATCCCAGTGCAGACCGTCGCGGCTGGACATGAAGACCGCATCGGAACAACCTTCGGAGGCCGCTGGCGTGCTCCCCGCCCACCCAGAGATAACCTGGCGTTGGGGCACGTAGCGCATCGGAAAGGCCACGTAGATGTGCGGCGCTCGAAAATAGGGCGTCACCGCGTTCGTGTAGAGATGCTCGAACAGCTCAGTTTCGCCGTAGTTCAGCCAGCGTTGTGGCGTCCAGTGGATAAAGTCCGTCGAGGTCGTCAGGGCGATCGCTCGGTACCTGTCGGAATCGACATAGAACGGCTTGGCGCCTTCGGTCTCGTTCTCCGGCGGTGAATTCGGGCCTTTCGACTTGGAGACAAAATTCCGTACGAAGGCCACATACTTCTTCAGCCGAGGATCCCAGCGAGCCGTGTTGAGGCTGTCGAGCGGACCCATCGTGATCACCGGCTCCTCGCGCAGCCACTTCCAGTGAAAGCCGTCCGCGGAAACCATCACACCGAGCGGTCCTCCGTAGCTCAAGTTGAATTTCGAGAGCGCCTTGTACCGGTGCTCGGCCGGCGTGTCGGGATTGTCATCACGAAAACAATACCAGCCGCCCGCGGTTCCCGGCCCGAGGTGGACGACGTTATTCTCCTTGGTTCCGGCCAACTCATGAATGCTGAGCTCTGGCTTGATCCAGTGAAGGCCGTCAGTGCTTTCTGCGTAGCAAATGTTCGACGATTTGGGCTCGCCCTCCTGCATGCCTTGTCGAGCACCGCGATAGTACATCCGCCACTTGTTTCCGTCCCGGAACACCATCGCGTAGTTGGAGAGCGGGCCCTCCCATGGCAGATCAAAGTCAAACACCTTGCCCCGGTCGACCGGATGATGCATCCGGAGTCGCACTCCCTGCATTGTGTCAATCAGCCAGTCGTCCACAAATGGCTCTCGCTGGGAGCCAACTTGAAGAGCCTGAGATTGGTCCGCTGCGAGCGGATAAGGAGAGACGGCAAGTGCCGTTACCAGAAGGCAAGCTGACAAGCGGCGTACATTCCTACCCATCGATTTGATCCCCTATTCTTCGGTTAGTACGATAAGTAATTCACCTGAGAATCTGCTCTTCCTGTTGATGCCAAAATCCAGACATGCTACTTGACAACAATGGGTCCGTTTTCTCTAGCCTGTTGGTACAACTCTTGCCATCGCGCGGAGCCGTCGTTTGGTACAAGTTTGGTATCGGCTCCGTCTTGGTAGTATCCGTACTTGCCTGCGTTTCCAGCGGTCAGCATGAAGTTGCCGTTTCCGTTGTTGGTCGTGACCATCCTCCTGCCATCGGCAAACACGGTTTCGATAAGCCGCGGTGGGTCTGGACGCGATGTGGGCTTGTCGACTTTGTATCTCTCGACGGCATCCCGGTCCAACTCGAACCCAAGGCCCGGCTGGTCGGGTACCATTGCTCGGCCGTTGGTGAGCTTGATGGGACGGACCAGCAGATCGTGCTGAAACAGTTGGTGGCAGTTGACGGCGGGCCACTGGGCCATTTTCAGTACGCCGCCAAAGTGCAGCGAATAAGCAGCGGTGAGGCCCGTCCCTACAAGCTGCAGCCAGAATTTCTTCTTGGCCCCTTCGCAGAAAAGTCCCGCACGCATGACGTTCGACGCACCGCCACCAATGACAAAGCCGTCGCAAACGTCTTCTTTCACGCACACATCGGGAGCCGGCGTCCCGTAGTGCAGCGCGAGTTGCACACGCGTTGCCGCATGGATTTTCTTGTTTCCCTCCACGTCGCTTTGAGGAATGGGAGTTTCATAAATGTCGACCTGAGGGTACTTTTCGAGCCCTTTGAGGATGGGCATCCCCTGTTCGGCGGTTCGAAGAGTGTCGTTGAAGTCCATGTCGATCTTGAATTCCGGCGGCACCGCCTTGCTGGCCAGTTCCAGCTGTCGCCAAATGTCGAACCAGGGCCGGCCCTTGGTCTTGTAAGACATATAGCCCAACTCGTGCGCCGTTTTGCATTCCGAGGCCATGTCTTCTGCCGAAGTATCGATGTTCCACCAGGACAACGGTGTGGTTTGATTATTCTTTTGACCGATCAAAGCATGAATCGGCACATCGGAAGTTTTCGCCACCGCATCAAAGAGCGCGCTTTGCAGACCGGCGCCAAGCCGGTCTTGCCACAGCAGGCTGGCGGCGTTCTTGCCGATGATGTTCTTGACGTCCTCATC
Source organism: Planctomycetaceae bacterium (assembly GCA_039831615.1). Lineage (GTDB taxonomy): Bacteria > Planctomycetota > Planctomycetia > Planctomycetales > Planctomycetaceae > S139-18. The sequence goes on along the minus strand of JBDOMX010000775.1, from coordinate 2,600 downwards.
CGTGGGAACTCCCCAGGTGTAATAGAGAAGCGTTTCGCCAATGCCAACTTTCCCTGAGCGCAACTTGATTTCGCAGATTTCGCTGTAACGCCAATGCGGCAACTCACGGTCCATCGCCCGGCCGGGCACCTCTCGATAGGGGAGTCGTACCGTCGTTCTTTTGACGCCGACGATCTCATAATGTTTGCCCGACACGAGCGAATTTGCCGCCCTGAGGTTGCTCGAAGTCACCTGGGTGAGCAGCGCAGCAAACGTGGAGGTTGATGCAGTCTTAAGAAAATTTCGGCGGCTAGTCCCGATTGATGGTATTCGAGTACTGGTCATGATAGAAATCCAAAACGAGGTTCCAAGGTGGGTATGTGACACCGAAAAGTTTGCAGAGACAAAGAGGAGTTTACCAACATTTTTCGTTTAAGCAACGAATATGCTTATTGATCCAGTTGAGAGGCGGATCTTTTTTCTGGCATTTGTCATTGCTATCGGCCTACGATTCAATTTCGTAGCCTTTGCGCTGTTGCCGACCTTGCATTTGACGTGCCTGGTTGTCGCCGACAATCTGCTCGGCTTTGGGGTCCCATTGCAGTTCACGATCGAGTCGGATGGCGATGTTTGCCAGGTGACATGTCGTCAGTGCCCGATGGTGCGAATGGACGTCAGAAATCGGCAGCGCGCGGCTCCTCACGCAATCGAAGAAGTTGGCCATGTGAGCATGGTCTGCTGGAGGCAACTTGCCGCCGTAGACCGCTGCGATTTGATCGTCCAAAATTGGATTATTTTCCAGTTCCTCGACCGGTGCTCCTTTCATGCGACCACGGCTGACATGAAAACGACCTTCGGTCCCTTCAAACAGAATTCCATTGCCATCAGGTGAATTGCTGACAATATTCAGGATCAAGCCGCTGTCGAATTCATTGCGAATCCTGAATTGGGTGGCGCAATTGTATTGATCGTTGCGTGTTGGCATGCCGTTCTTGTCGAGCGGCACTGGGTGCGTTGCCTCGATCGGCGTGATTTTGATTGGACCGGTGGCCTCCATGCCGGTGGCCCAGGTGGCGATGTCGACATGATGCGCGCCCCAGTCGGTCATGATTCCGCCGGAGTACTCGTACCACCAGCGGAACTCGAAATGGCCACGGCTGAAGCGGCGAATCTTATCGCCGCTCTTTTGCTCCATATAGCGATAGTCCTGATAGGGTGCCTGTCCCAGCCACATATCCCAGTTAAGTTCCTGCGGAACCTCAGCAACCGGAATAACCTTGCTTGTCGGCGCGCCTCCGATGTTGCATGTGACTTCTTTCACGCGGCCGATGCGGCCGTCGCGAATCATCGCGATGGCGTGCAAGAAGCGTCGCCCCATTTCGCTACGCTGTTGGGTGCCAACCTGAAAGACGCGGCCCGTCTCTTTTTGTACCTTGGAAATAAGTTTTCCTTCGTCAATGGTGAGCGTAAGCGGCTTTTCACAATAGACGTCTTTCCCTGCGCGCATGGCTTCGACAGCTATCTTGGTATGCCAATGGTCGGTTGTGACGACGGTCACCACGTCGATGTCTTCGCGTTCGAGCACCTTGCGGTAGTCCTCGTAGGCATCGGGTTGTTTGCCTTGGACGGATTTGATGTGGTCACGCGCCGAATGGACACGGCGCTGATCGACATCGCACACAGCAACAATATCGGCAAAGGGAATTGCATGGCCACCGACCGCGCCCCAACGGTCGCCTGTTCCAATACATCCCATGACGGGTCGCTCGTTCGGCGAATGGGAGTCACCGTGAGAATCTTGTGGATTGCCCCATACCGAAATTGACCCAGCGGCAATTACAGTGGATGAAGTTTTGATAAAGTCACGGCGGTTCATCATATTTTCTCTCCTGTTGAGCAGGAATGGAGAAACTTGCTCATTAAGAACTTGGGGCTAATCAGCAGGCTGGCGACAACTAGTTGCGATTTTGGTTCTATTCAGAAAGCACGAGTCTAGGCTTCGATTTTAGCGGAACACCTAGTCACATGCAATTTGGAAAGTGTAGAAAAAGAAGTTGGCTATGGCCATTTCCACGCTAACGTTTCGGGTTACAATAAATCAACGGTTTGCAATTAAAGTATCACTCTTATCGGTAAAGCTGTGAAAATGATCGCTCGATTTTTGGAAATGGAAAAACGTGTGTGCCTGGCGGCGCTCGTTGTCTGCGTCTTTTGCTGGATCTCTCCAAGCACTGGGGCTGAACTTCCCGAGGCAAAACCAAAATGGTCGCAGTCGATCCAACGGGTTCTCAATCAAACGAAACCTTTGGAGTTTACCCGAGGTGATCGTTTGCCCCTCTAACTTTGGCCAGCCATGAATCTGGGGCAACTTGACGGTGCATCAGCCGAAGCGCTTGTCCATGAGCTCGACCGACATGGAGTGGGACCCGTCAGCCGCTGAATTGGGGTAATCGCGAGCCCTCTCTGGCCGATGGACTGACGGTGGCAAAAGCTCAGAAACTGAAGACCACCGCCTGAAGGCGGTGGGTTCGCCGACAGTCGGCTAAAGCCCGACTTTCTGGTTATGGCTTACTTACCGCAATCGCCACGAAGTGGCGAAAGCATCTAGCCGTGGGGCGTGA